>JBEKAD010000222.1:0-8010 GCA_050018435.1 Terriglobia bacterium | reverse complement strand
CCCGTACACCCATACGCCAAGGCGTCGGAGGCATCTTTGTAGACCCGGCCCACCCACAGTTGCGCCGAGGTGAGAGCCGGATCGTCTTCCATCCAAGGTATCGCCCACTTCGCCCGGCCCGAAATCTTGGCGAAGTTCGGGTCAATCGGCGCTTTGCCCGTCAGGGTAGCAAGTTCGCTGACCGCGACCTCGCGGGGAAGGGCTTTGGCGAACAGCGTCCGATCCTGCGGTGGACCCAACACCCATCCGGCAGTGGCCAGGCGAAAGGGCGCGCGCACGTTCTGGGCAGCGGAGATGGCGAGTTTGATATCGTCGATCGTCTTTTGGACGGTCTCGTCCGACACACCGGACCATTCCCAACCCTCGGGCGTCCAGGCCCAATAGTAATCGAGCGGGTGTGCCTGCACGATGCGCCGGAATGTGCCTTCATAGATTTCCTGAATGACGCGAGCGTCCGCGGGGTCCTTGCCGGCAGCTTCGAGTTCCTCTTTGACTCTCCTGGGGACGGTGAGCGGCGTTTCGGTGCCGAGACAGGTCTTGACTCCCAGGGTGCGCGCAAAACTAAACGCTTCCCTGAACATGGCGCCTGTGCGGTTGAACACCTCGTTGCAGGCGTCCGGCGTGTGGGGCTGCGGGCAATGGCCCAACATCACCTCCGGCCCCCAGTCATCCCGCTCGAACAAGAGGGAAGCGCCAAAGCTGTAATCACTGGTTTTCTTTGCTTCACGATATCCAAACCAGCCCTGCCGCAGCGTGTTGAAATAGCTGGCGGGATAGCTAAAGGTCACTCGGCCTTGCGCGCCGACATCTTTCGGCAATCCCGTCCAAACCGTGGGTTCTGCCCCGTAGGATCCGTTCTCCCATAGCAACTCCGGGTAGCCGTGGATGCCGATGAAGTTCATTCGCATCTTGGCCAGTTGACCGAGAATGGCCTGATAATCGGCGGCATTCCAGAGATCAATACCCTCAACGTGCGAGCCCCAGGGATTGACACCCCGAAGCTCAAACCGAGGCTTTCCAAACTCGTCAATATCGGGTAACTCGAGGTTGACTTGCCGGTCCGGCAGCGTATCTCCGTGCAGGTAGAATCTCACGTCGTAGCGCTCGGCCAGCCGATACGCCGCATAAAGCGTCCCGGCGGGATCTCCCCCGGCCACCAGCACAAACTCCCGCCGCTCGCCTGCAATCTTTCGCAGCAAGAATTGTTGAGCCTCGAGACCACGGAGAGTTTTCTGGAGTTCAGGATCATCGAGAAAGCCCGTCCGCAACACGCGGTCCTTTTCGCTGACCAGGAATCCCCGGAAATCGCGAGGGAGAGCGGAGAGTGTAACGATGCGCAGAAGCTTTCCCGTCCGGAGGTACAGATATCGGCAAACCTCGCGCGCCGCCAGGATTTCGAGTGGAGACGCATCCTGGGGCTGCGCAATTTCCATCTCGGCGCGAGGCCTCACCGCCGTGTAGGCCTGCGCCAGCCCCGCCACCGAGGACAGGATAAATTGACGACGCCCGGGAGAGTGCCTCTTCCTCGAGCGAATGCACTTCCCCACCTTCCGAATGAGCTTTTCCATTTACGTCATCACCTCTCGCCTCCCAGCGCCAGGCTCTCCACAGCTTTGGGGTGCTCTATTCCCACGGCTTGCGAAGCTTTGGATAAGGACTGAACTCTCGCACGGCCTCGTACATGGCCAGGATGTTTTCAACCGGCGCGCGCGACTGTACATTGTGAACGGGATTGAAAACGAAACCGCCTCCCGCCCCGAACACCTTGATCCGTTGCCGAACCTCTTCGCGAACTTGCTCCGGCGTGCCGAAAGGCAGCGTGCGCTGGGTGTCGATCCCCCCGCCCCAGAAGGTGAATACGTCCCCGAAGTTTTGCTTGAGTTCCAACGGGTCCATGTGGGCGGCGGAAGTCTGCACGGGGTTCAGGATATCGAAACCCGCCTCCACAAAATCCGGGAGCAGGGCGCGGACCGAACCGCAACAGTGGGTAAAGGTCTTCCAGGTCGTGTGCTGGTGCACCCAATCATTGACAGCCTTATTAAATGGTTTGTATAGGGCCCGGTAGGTTTGGGGAGAGATAAAGGGTCCGTTCTGAGCGCCAAAGTCGGTGTAACTGGTAATCGCCGCCGTCACCCGGTTTCCCACGGCATCGGCAATCTGCTGGAGATTCGCCAAGCCGATCTCGCATTGCCGCTCAAAGATCTTGATCAGATGATCCCGCCGAGTGATGGTGCTCATTTGCCATTCTTCCACGCTGCGAATCCCCTTGGGATGTTTCAGCGCCGGGCCGGGGGTGGCCGCAAAGCTTCCGAACGACGTCCCGCCGGGACTCAGCAGGATGGCTTTATCGGTGGTGTTATAGAGTCGCTCCGCCTGCTCGCGCAGGTAGGTAAGATCCCGCTCTGCGATGGGCCCAAACTCCTCCAAATTGTCTTCGACCTTCAAGGTGGCGTCGTCCACGGTGGGCTGACGAATGATGGTGTCGAAGTAAATCCCGCCCTTGGGCATCCGCCCGCTCGCCGCCACGCTGCGGTCACCTTGGGGGTAAAGGAGAATGTCCCCGTTGGCCTCGGGTTCGGTGTTGAAGCCCTCCGGCACCAGCACGGGGGTTCCGGCGAACGTCGTCCAGGGTTTCCATCCCTCGAGCCTGAACCCAAAATCGGTTACCGGCTTGGCCAGCGGGAGCACATCCGCGTCCAGCGCCGCCACCAAGTCGGGAGCGATTTCGCCCAGCATTTGGAACGGATCGATAACCTTGACGGGGGTGCCAGGCGGATCGAGTTGCAAGGCTTGGCGCAGCAGGTAGACGCTGTCCACGTGCATCCCGGTCGTGCCGCACCCGCCCAGATCTAAAGGGACCCGGTCAGCCTGCTGATGATTCAAGGCTGCCTTCACCCGTTCGCGCGAACTCACCATGTCTTAATCCTTTCCGCCGGCGCGCCTTGACGGTGCCGGACACACGCCCCGCCCGGCCCTTGGGCCAGAACCTCAGCGAATAATATAGTACGGAGTCCAAGATAAGTTGAGGTGAACTCTTTTGCATATGCAAGCCATGAACGCCTTACGCGGGGAAGCATGGTTGGGTAAACTCCATTGCGTTTACCGCATCGCGTTTCACAACCAGATGAGAGATCATCAACTTTGTTCCGGCGTCCATTGCGAGCCAAATGTAGGCGTCTCCCCACTCTACCGGATCGTCGTTGTGCAGATGAGCCTCTTTCGTATAGTTCCCCCTGAAAATGTTCAGTGGTAAGATGTCTCCGCCATGCCTCCCTTGTTGATTCGGTCCGCTTCCGATCTGGTTACGTCTCACCGTGCGGTTTGCGAGGGGTTTCTCTCCCAAGCTCTTTCTAAGACCATAAGAGCAACGCCTTTTGTGGAGAGCGCCGTTAAACTCCACGACGTCCTTGTGTCAGTTAAAGACGCGGCCTCCTCTGCCGACATTCGAGAGATCCAGAATGAGCTAGTGGCTGCTGCTGGATTCTCGGACAAGGCACGTGCCCATCTGTCCCAGGAGGAACTTCGATCTGCACTCAAGAACGTGCTCACGCAGATTGCTGAGAAGGCTTCACGCGATTGGCGAGAGGAAATCGTCTACCGATACCTGCTGACAAGGGGTGATTCGCTTGGCGGGACAATGCGGAATGTTACGGGCGCCATTGCGGGGAGACAATTGGCCGACGCCATCTTGACAGCATTGGAGGAAAAGCACATAACTCCCAAGGTTCACGCTGAAGGTGAAAAGATACAATCGGTTCAGTGGCCGGGGCGCATGCTCCTGTTTGACAAGAAATCAGAGTTAGTGGCCAAGAGTGTAGATGTTATCCTTCTTACTGTTTCCGATCCAAGAAAGCAGAGCGCGGAGCTGCTGCTATACGCTGGCAATTATATTGCCTGCGGGGAGCTAAAAGGCGGAATTGACCCTGCTGGTGCGGACGAGCACTGGAAGACAGCTAACAGCGCACTGGGGAGGATTCGCCAAAAGTTCAAGGGTAAAGGTCCTGCTTTATTTTTTGTGGGGGCTGCTATTGAGGCAGGAATGGCAGAGGAAATATTCTCTCAAATTCAGGACGGTCGCCTAATCTATGCGGCCAACCTTACAGTCCTGGAGCAAGTCCGCGATTTAGCGCGCTGGATCGTCAACCTTTGAACCGCCATATGTAAACGCACTTACGGGCTTCCTCTCGACCGTGGGCACCCATTTGTTGGCTGCTATTCCCCTTCCCTTTCGGGAGCACCCAAATTTGCTCAACCTTCAAACCGGCTTTTTCAGCGATGTCTGACAAAATCAGATCAACAGGAATATGAGCCCCTTGGTATCGAACATTGTCATTGACCATGACGAATGGTGCTCCAGGTTTCAGGACTCTTGCACATTCGAAGATTACTAGCGCGAGTTCAAGAAAATAGTTGCGAACCATCCTCGGAATGCCAGTATTGTTGATCGACCCATCGAGGCGACAGCCTTCAAGGTACGAGATCACCTGTGACAGGAGGACCTGAGACTGGAAGGCATCTCTCGCTTTTTCGAATAACGCAGCGGGAAATTTAGCGTCAAGGGTTTGCTTCTCGCGGTTTTCGACGGTACAAGTCAGCATCGTCTGCCGTAGGTTTCTAATCCCCTCCTCGTCTGTTCCAAGCATTGCGAGTTCCAGCGCGTAAGTTCGCGTGTAATCGTACCGATTGCAGTACGGGGGTGAAGTGATTATCCCATCGAATGAATTTCCTGGTAGATTGGGGAGAATATCGAGGCAAGACCCTACGAGAAGTTCAACGCTGGCGTCTTTTTCAGTCTCCACAATCTCGGGAAAAAGAAGGTCGCCGCCGGTTAAGTCACTAGAAATTTGTTCCAGTTTCTCCGTGATAGCTTGGCCAAAAGCCGCGATCGGACCTTTATGGAATGGCTTCCCACCGGTGCGTCTGCCAGAACGATAATCCCACCGTAGATATTGACCGTCCTTCCGCGTGAAGCTGATAGCTTCCAAGACACAAAGCGCCGCAAATCGAAGCAGGCGGCGCAGAATTTTGCCCTTTATTCTGTCCACCTCGTACAGGTACCGGTTTAGGGCATATTCGGTTTCTTTTGGAAACGCTCCGGCAGTAATACGCAGATGGTGGAATGGTTCCAGCGGGCCTACTTTCTCCCATTGTCGCTCCCGTATGAAGCTCCTAATATCTTGCGCGATATTTCCCCTATCGGCCTTTAAGAGAAGCCTTCGAACTTGGATAATCTCAGCCCCAATCGGAAGTAGCTCTATGCCTACAGACTCGACGCCATAGTCACTGGCACAGAATAAGGCCGTCCCCGAACCTGCAAACGGGTCTAGGAGCCGTCCAGACTTAGGCCCGACATTTGATAAGAGATACCGGACCAGAGGGGCAGAAAATCCCTCCTTGTACTTATACCAACGATGCTCATTCTCAATTTTGTTAGCTTGAAAACTTACGAGCGTCCGGTCCAGATCGGGGTTCACCTTAAGTTTATTGACAAACCGCTGAGTAAGTGCGCCCTCGGCCTGCTTGATGTGCGCTAGGAAACTTGCATGTTCGCCCACAGTCGCTGGGGTTTGGGTAGCCATGGTTGCTTGTGCATTCATCACACCCATACTATCGGCATCTTAGGCGATGGGCAAGAGGGTCTTTCAAGTGATTTTAGGACACCACCGGCAAGCGGGTAGCGTCTCAGACAAGCTCCCCACTTCTTTCTATGCATCGGACATTACTAGCCAACCCCTAAATAAAGTTCTTGACACTTAACGCCCACGCGCCTTATCATAGACTTGAGGCTATTGTCCTTGTGCGGCTGGGCGAGGCACGAGGCTAAAGCTTGCCACCGCAAACGCCCCATCACCGCACGCAGGGAGGATCGCATGGCACTGACGAAAAAACCGACGATGACCGCGAAAAGAATTGCTGCCAATCAGGCGAATGGGAGGCGGTCGCACGGCCCCGCCACTCCCGAAGGGCGCGAGCGCATTCGCGCCGCCAACACCCGCCACGGGTTTTACTCCCAGGCGGAGGCCGTGGCGCTCACCTGCCTGGGCGAAGACCCGGCCGAACTCGAAAGGCTGCGGAACGACCTGCAAGGCGACCTGCAACCTCTGAGTGCTCTGGAGAAGGAACTGAAGGAGCATTTGGTGGAGGTCGTTTGGCGGTGGAAGCGCGCGGGCCGAGGGCAGGAGGGCTTTGCGCTGCGCCTGGCCAAGGACGCGAACCTGACCCGGGAGGACCGCCTGCATGCGCAGATGATGCGGCTGAAGATCACGGCGGACACTTTGCGGCGGCTCGCCCAATCGGTAGCGCGCGAGCCTTACGTCACCCCTCGTGAGGACCTCGAGATCATGAAGAGCTTGCACCAGGAGGGGGCGGTGAGAGAAATCGGCGAAATAGCCCTCGCCCTCTTCTGCCAACTCCGGAAGCCCGGCACGGATGAGGACGGCCTTGACCCCGAGGAGAGCGCTCGCCGGGTCGTCGCCCAAGTCAAGGCCATATTTGGTATAGGTATGAGGGCCGAATTTGCCCCCCAAGCGAGCATCGCGGCGGATTCCAGCCAGCCCCAGGATTGCCAGCAGGTCCGAATTCAGGACTCCGATGGAGTCCATCGGACTTCAGAAATCGAAGCTGCCGGCGCTACCGAAGCCGACGTAGCGCCGGCTTCCAGCCGGCCGGAGGGAGGGCGGCGGGATGCTGGCACTACACTCGAAACCCAGCAGGATGCCGGCGCTGCCGAAGCGGAGGAGGATGCGCCGGACGACATGTCGCCAGAGGAGGAGGCGCACGAGCGGGCGCGGCAGCTTCTGGAGAATATCCTCAAGCGGCAGGTGGAGCTCTGCGAGGCGCAGCGCCAGGCTATCCTGAAGGACTCCCTAACGGGTCCGTCGCCCTACGAACGCGCTGCGGAAATCGCGCTCGCACACCCCGACACGGCGCTGATGCAGAGGATGGAAGAATCCAGCTTTCGCCAAATCTGGCGGATTGCCACCCTGCTCCTCAAGATTAAACGCCAGGCCCGCGAGGAGAAATCCAGAGAAATGCCCCCGCGAACCCGTGAAGTTTATGAAAGAAAAGCAGGTTAGCGAAGAATTGGGGGGATCTCGATGGCCAGCGCAAAAAATCAAGCCCTTGAAAACAAGGCGGTTAACAAAACAATTCATAGGCTAGGGCTCGGAAGGAAAGAAGCATATTAAAATGAAGGGATTACCCGTGATGTTGCTGAAAATAAGCTGGATGCAAGAATTGACTTACATCAAATTCAACCATTACCCGTGATGTTCAAGAAAAATAAGCTACTTATCGCTGCGAACCCGTGATGTTATTGAAAGAAAAGGGCTTGACAAAGGGGTTGGGTGACAGGTGTCAGGCGTCAGCGAGGGAACTCGGGCTCGGGATTCAGGGCCTAGCAAGCTCCGATGTCCGGGCTCCGAGGCCGGAAGTCTGCATGCGAAAGCGCGGGGGCGCGGGACACTTTAATAATAAGAAAGGCCTCTTAACGGTGGGGCTAAACAGAGTACAGAAAAACTCCATGGCGACGTCCATCCCCGCAGGGGATCCATTAAATAGCCGGGGGCAACGCCCCCGGAAAGCGCTGCGACAAGATGCGACCCTGAAAGGGTCGATTCCCGGCGACGCCCCGGCGGTCTTGGGATACGCGGCGGGGGGGTAGTGCGACCCTTTCAGGGTCGGTGATCGAACGGTCCGTATTCCGGGGGCGTTGTCCCCGGCTATTAACCTGTGCCCTTGCAGGGCACGAAGACCCGAGGAGTTTTTCCGCAGCCGGTAAAGCCCCGCCCTTCCAAACCCGTGGCGAGATATCCGGGCTATTGAGGTCTGCAAAAGTAATGTCCCAGGTTGTCATTCCGAGCGAAGCGAGGAATCTGCATTTCCTCTCAGGTCATAGGACATTTCTTTTGCAGTCATCAATAGCCACGGGCGGCCCACACTTCCCCGGATCGGTTATCGACACGACCGACACCCAAGATGAGAGCAATTCGCCGGAGCGCCGCCGGTCTA
>JBEKAD010000221.1:0-8012 GCA_050018435.1 Terriglobia bacterium | reverse complement strand
TTTCCAGCAGCCAAGTGGCGTGGGCAAGTTCCTCCGGGTTGCGGACTTGGATGGCTGCCCCGGCGTCCAGGAACAGCTTGGCGATGTCGCGGAAGTTCTCCATATGCGGTCCGAAAGCAATCACCTTTGACCAGTAGGCGGGCTCGAGCAAGTTGTGCCCTCCGGTGGGAACCAGGCTGCCCCCGATAAAAACCAAGTCAGCCAGCTCGAAAACTCCCGCTAACTCGCCAATCGTGTCCAAGAGGAGAATGGCCGTGGTGGCCAGTTGGCTCGATAACGCCTGCTCTTCTACTTGCATTGTCGTGCGGCGCACAAAGCCGCGTTGGGCCCGCGCCAAGTCCTGGCTGACCTCCTGGAAGCGGGCGGGATGGCGCGGGGCGAGGATCAAAAGCGCTTTGGGGTACCGCGCCTGGATCAAGTCCCAGGCCTCGAGCACCAGCGGTTCCTCCCCGGGCATGGTGCTGGCGGCCACCAAAACCGGCCCGCGCTGAGCTTGCCGGAGCGCGGCTTTCAAGGCGCGAGCAAACTCTCCGAGTTGTGGAGGTTGAGCGTCAAATTTCAGATTTCCAACCATCCTGACGCGCTCCGGCCTGGCGCCGAGTTGGCGGAATCGTTCCGCGTCTTCTTCCGTCTGCGCGCAAATCTGGTCCACGTTGGCTAGCACCCGCCGCATCAAGGGTCGCGCGAGTTGATAACCGCGCAGCGACCGCTTTGACAGGCGCGCGTTGACGATGACCACGCGCGCGCCCGCCTCCTGCGCGGCGCGCAAGAGATTGGGCCACAGTTCGGTTTCGACGATCACCAGCAACGACGGCTTGATGCGGGCCAGCGCTTTGCGCGCCGCCCAGCGCCAATCCAAGGGAAGATAGAAGCGGCCGGCGATCGAGGGCAGTCGCGTCTCCCCGGCTTCGCGTCCCGCCGGCGTCACGTGGCTCAGATAGATCTTGCGCTCGGGAAACGCCCGTTGCATTTCCTCGACCAAGCCTGCCACCGCCAGCGTTTCCCCCAGGGAGACAGCATGAACCCAAATCGCGCCGGGACGGGTCTCTTGAAACGGGATACTCCCGAACCGTTCAGCCCAGTAGCCGCGCTTCTGCGCCCGGCCCTTTCGCCACCAGTAAAATGGCGCCGTCAGTATTGCCCCCACCGAGAAAAGCATGCTGTAGATCAGATACATATCAGGAAGGACTGCGAGCAGGTCTCATGAATGCCGGCAAAGCCGGAAGCAGATTATATGCTGAAAGCGCGGTGCGGACAATGCAGGTCATTCGTGTGCACTACCCCGCGGACGAGGTGAGACTGGCGGGCGCGTCAGGCCGGTGTTTCTTGGGTACTCCTTTCGTGTGGCAGTCCGTGCACCTCACGAAATGGATATTGTGCGGGCTCTGGGTGGATTTGAAGGTCGTGTCCATGGTCTCCACGTCGAGACCGCAATTCGACAAGCGCGGA
This sequence comes from Terriglobia bacterium, assembly GCA_050018435.1. GTDB lineage: Bacteria > Acidobacteriota > Terriglobia > UBA7540 > UBA7540 > Bog-366. The sequence goes on along the minus strand of JBEKAD010000221.1, from coordinate 6,563 downwards.
TGGCAATTGGAGCAGGAGGCACGCGTGCGCATGCTGTGATTTTCGTGGCAGGCGAAGCAACTGAGGCCCTCATGAACACCAACGGGAGTGCGGTCGTCGCCGGTGTGCAGCCGCCGCGTGGCATCCGGCCCATGGCACTGGTAGCAGAGCGCCTGCCGCGGGTCGCGGCTGATCTTCACTGGCCGCTCCCCCTCGCGCATGGCGGGCAAGGGCAGATCGGCTAGGGCGACGGATTGCATTTCTCTCCGGTCGAAGAGCGCGAGCGAGGGCCGGTTCAATTCCTGGGTCGTACTCGTCGATGGTTTTTCCGCCGGTCGCGCCAGGGGATTGCCGTGGCGATGCATCACATGGCAGTTCAAACAGACGATGACGGGCCGATCAGCAAGAGCCGGGTCGCGCAGTTTCCAGGGGCCCTGCATGTCAATGGGCGTCACCAAGTCGCGAATGCTGCCGTCGTAGTGCGTGCCGTGGCAGCGCAGGCAATCGTCCATCAGCAGGCGCCGATGGTTGTGCTTGGCGTCGAGGAATACTTCCTTGTACGCAGCGTGGTGCAATCCCGACGCCCACTCCGCCCACTCCTGCTGGTGGCAGTTCTTGCACCGCTCGGCGACGCGGAACACATCGCGCGTCTGCAATCGCACCTGTTCGGGCACGTCACCCCAGACGTGGTTCACTACCCGACGCATGTTATTGAGGTGAAACCCGGCGTCCAGCGTAAAGACGTCGCCGTGGCACGTGCCGCACGCGATGTTGCGGTGCGTGGAAGTGTGCCAGTCGGAGTAAGGCTGCCAAATCTCGTGGCAGCGCGCGCAGGCTTTTCCGCCGGAGTATTCGTAGTAGATACTGGCGCCGGGCAAAGCGAGAATGACGACGCCCAACGTGATGAGCGCTAAACGCAGGTAGCGTGATTTGGGGCGTGGCTGAGGCATTTGTCCTTTCAATGGTGAAGAGTAAATAGTGAATAGTCGCACCCGTTGTGCATCCGCAATTCACTATTCACCATTCACTATTTCCGGCGCTATCCGCGCATTCGCGTGCCCTTCCAGGTATGGGCGATGTGCTCCGAGGCCATGTAGGCGATGGCCATAATCGTCAGGGCGGGATTGAACCCGCCGTTCGTAACGTGCACGCTGCCATCGACAACGAAAAGATTCGCCACGTCGTGTACCTGGCAGTAGCGGTTCACCACCGAAGTCTTTGGGTCGTTGCCCATGCGGCAGGTTCCGGCCTGGTGCTGGCCGCCGCTCAGGCCCTTGCCGGGAAGTTTCGGCCACGTCGTGGTGGCGCCGGCTTCCTTCAGCCAAGCTGCCGCTTTTCCCGAAATGTAATTCGCTACGTCAAGGTCCTGGGGATGCCGCGCGCCCGACAGGCGCGCCACCGGAATTCCCCAATCGTCCACTACGCGCGGGTCCACTTGTACACGCGCCGCGAAGACCGGCATCTCCTGCACGGGGCCGTGTACCGCCATGCAGCGATTGAAGAACCTGCGCATGAAGTCCTTGTGCCCTGCGCCCCAGCGCGGTACGCCCGGGGGGGAGAGGGAGGCGAAATGGATGGGCAGGCGGATGAACTCGTTGCAAAGCATCGCTCCGCCCACCAAGCCCGGATTGCCGTGGTTGTAGTCGCAGATGGCGATGGAAGCTCCGGGACCGAGGTCGTCGTAGGTGTCCGTTTCCATCAGCCCGTAAGCCCCGGAGTAGGCGTGCCCCATCAGATTGCGCCCGACCCAATCGTAGCGATTGCCGAGGCCATTGGGAAATAGGCGGCTCTTGGAATTGAGCAACAAGCGCGGCGATTCAGTGGCGGAGGCGGAGACCACCACGAGGTCGGCGGGCTGCTCTTGCAGGCTGCCACGCTCGTCGAAATACTCGACCCCCGTCACCTGGCCCTGATCGTTGGTCACGATTTTCCTGGCCACGCATTCGGTGCGCAAGGTGCAGTTGCCGGTCGCAAGGGCGCGCGGGATCACCGTGTTGTGCGTGCCACACTTGGCGTCAACTTCGCAGGCAAAACCCACGCACCAACGGCAGCGCATGCATCCGCCCCGGCCGTTGTAGGGGACCGAATTGCGCAGCATGGGGAGATCAAAAGGGTGGAGATTCAGCCGCTCCGCGGCCGCTTTCAGAATCACGTGCTCGCGGCTCGGTGGCAACGGCGGCATGGGGAGGGGCCGGCTGCGCGCCCCTTTGAAGATGTTCTTCGTGTCGTCGCCGGAAACGCCGATTTCCCATTCGGCCTTGGTGTAGTAGGGCTCAAGGTCTTGATAGCTGATGGGCCAGTCGTCCAGCGTACTGCCTGCCACCAGACCGTAGGTTGAACGCATGCGGAAGTCTTTTTCGAGATAACGCCAAGCCATGGCGCCGTAGCTGAAGGTGCCACCACCCACGCACGCGGCGTTGTTGTTGTACGCGCCGTCGCTCGGCAATACGACGCGCTCCTGGCCATCGGCGCCCACCACCACCCGCCGGTAATGGTCGTCATCAGGTCCAAACGCGCACCCCAACACGGAGGTTCGCTGGTTGCGAAGGTCGTCCTTGCGGCAATCGTAGGCGGTGTACCATTTGCCGCGCTCGAGCAGCACCACCGCGAGGCCGGCTTCCGCGAGCTCTTTGGCCACAATGCCGCCGCCCGCTCCTGCTCCTACGATCACCGCGTTCACTCGTGCGAGTGCCATTCGCTTAACCTGAACGGACAAGTGGATAGTGGCTAGTGGATAGTGGCTAGTCGCCATTGCTCAGCCGGTAGCTGTCGATCACATTTTCACGGCTCATCCGGTCCCCCGGAAATCTCCGGCTTCATCTACCCACTTACCACTAGCCACTATCCACTAACCACTATCCACTGCCCTTGCAGTCTCCCTCGTATAGGAGGGTAAGGCAGGCGCAGCATCTTCCAGCTCACCCGCTCGCGATTGCCGCCGTGCCGCGGGTCACCGTAGAACCCCTGCATCGTGTGGCTGACCACCAGGTCGAAGAACGATTTGGCTGAAACAAGTTTCCAGCATTCCCCCCCCGCCTGACCTTTGTCCATTGATTGCAACACTGCGTCCTGCTGCTGGGGAGTAACCGCCACGAACGGCTTGCCGAACATCGCGAGACTGGTTGCGTTCGTGCCGGCGAGGCCCAACTGATAGGTTTTCCGCAGCCGGCGGTACGGGCCCACCAGTTGCCGATCGATGAACGTAACCACCCCGGCCCATGCGGCCCCGGGGTCTTGGTCAGCCGGTATGATCCGCTCGCAGATGGCTTCCAGCGTGCGAGCTTCATCCTCGCTCAGGCAGCGCCAGGGAGTGCTGGGGCCGAGGCACGAAACCAAGGGCCCCGCCGCAGTGGCAACGGCTGTGATTTGCATGAACTTCCGCCGGCTGAACCTCGCACTATGGCTCATACGGCAGAAAACCTTGCAACCGAAAGACCATCCTCGCGGAGGGGGGATGAACCGATGGGACGAAATGTCAGCAAAGCTGAATATTGCGGTGCGGTCGCTTCGAAATCTCAAACGGAAACGCTCCCTCGACACAAAGGTTGTTGACAACCGAGTCAAAAAGGAATATCCCTGCTTACTCCGCGGGATCGCTCCCTCGCCCTGGTGATCCTTGATGGCTCAACCTATTCCTGTCTCATCGGAAGCCCACGCGCAGGTTCCGGCACGCGCGTCGCGCCGGGAATTCATGAAGGGTGCTGTGGCAGCGGCTGGACTCATGGCGGCGCCGCTGGCGCCCGCGCAAACGACGAATGTGTTGCCCACGGTGCCACTGGGCTCGCACCAGATCACCCGGCTGATCTCCGGTGGCAATCCGCTCTTTGGCTATTCCCACTTCAATAAGCTGCTGAGTGACCTCATGGTGGAGTACTTCACGGATGAGCAGGTGGTGAAGTACCTGCTGGCGTGCGAGAAGGCGGGCATCAACACTTGGCAGAGCAACTACTGCGGCCCCGCGCAACGGCAGTTCCCCAAAATTCGCGACGCCGGCTGCACGATGCATTGGATTTGTCTCGCCGACCCCGGGGACGTAAGCCATCCCAACGATTCCAAGTCGCTCATGGCGGGCGCCATGAAATGCGCGTCGATTGCCGCCAAAGTGAAACCCATCGGCATCGCGCATCACGGCGGGGCCACCGACCGGCACTGGGCGGCAGGCACCATCAACCTCGTGCGCGATTTCCTCAGCCATGTGCATGACCTCGGCTTCCCGGCGGGGGTTTCCACGCACAATCCCGCCGTGATCGACGCGCTCGAGACCCAAGGCTGGCCCATCGATTTCTATATGGGCTGCTTTTATCGCGTGTCTCGCACCCAGGAGGATTTCCAGAAGGATTTTGGCCTTCTGCCCGTGGGCGAAACCTATATCGCGGCGGACCCCGACCGCATGACCAAGGCGCTTCGCCAGGCCAAACGTGTGTGCCTGGGATTCAAGATTCTCGCCGCCGGGCGCCGCTCCAACTCGCCGGAGCAGGTCCGCCAGTGCTTCGAGTATGCCTTCAAGAACCTCAAGCCGGCCGACGCGGTGATCGTGGGCATGTTCCCGAAATTCTCCGACCAGATTACGGAGAACGTGGCGACCGTCCGCGCTTTGCTGGCATAGCGGTCCGCACTCAACGATCAGCAACCGCGCGAGCGGCGCAGTGATTCTCTGATACAAAACTCGAGGGCGTGCTCGTCCTTTCGCTAACCCTGGGCTTTGCCTATGGCTGACGAAGAATCTCGCCGTGGGGATGAGTACGTCAGCCTAGCCTATCACGGCTTGCGCGCACAGGACACCTCCTTTAAAATTACTATCGTTCGCAATTACGACCCCTCGGTGGGAAGGGTTAATCTTGTGTCGCAGGATATCGTCCGGCGCGTCGAGAGTGACGTGCGGCGGCACGCGCGCAGCGTCCCGCCATCGAACGATGTCACGGGGATGGCGAGCCGCTACCACGGCCAGTGCCGTTCCAACTATTTCGGGCCAACTTTTGCGAGCCCTCGGGCCGCAACTTGAGGGAGAGGACAAGAACAACCCATAGGCGCTTTAAGTGGGAACGGCACTAGCGATGACGAAAGATGGTATGTCATGACTGAGAGAGCCACACTGATTCTCAAGAATGATCTGTCGGAACTGGAAAGAGTGATGAGCTTTGTCGCGGATCTCTGCGTCCGGAATTCCATTCCTCCGGAAACCGAATACGACCTGAATCTGGCCCTGGATGAAATGATTACCAACGTGGCCAAGCACGCCTACCCGGAGGGTGGAGAGCATCACTTCACCCTGCAAGTCACGATGGGCAATGGGGAATTCGTGGCCCGCATCGAAGATGATGGAATGGAGTTCAATCCCACCGAGCATCCCATCCCGGATCTTGATGCCCCCCTGGAGGAACGGAAAGAGGGTGGCTTGGGCATCTACCTGGTCCGCCAAATCATGACGAGCGTCGAGTACCAGCGCGTTGCGCGGAAAAATGTTGTCACGCTGCGGAAGAAACTTGCCTGAGTTCCTTGGTAATACCCGGACGGGGTTTGGCTTTATGGGTGGAGGCTTGAAATGACCTTGAGCGAGGAGAAAAAGGGCAAAGTTTTTGTTTTAGGGTTGAGGGGCAAGGTTAATATGGAAGGCACGAAGGTGTTCGTGGAAAGAATGACGCAAATTCTCGAGGGCGGCGAGCGATACGTTTTGCTCGATTTCACGGATGCCGCTTACATCAACAGCTCGGGTTTGCACGCACTCATTCTGGTGGCGAGGCGATTGGCGAGTTCCGGCGGTATGCTTATTCTGGCGGGAGTGAATGACCAAATACAAAAGGTGCTTAAGATTTCCGGCCTGGCCTCCACCTTTACGCTGCAACCGACAAAAGCCGAAGCTCTTGGTTCCTTCCCTCAATATATCCTCCTGGATGTTGAAACCTTGACGGCATGTACTCTTCGATGGGAACGCGGGCATCAATCCTGCGAGGGTTGTGCCGGGGGGAGCGGGTGGGAGTCAGCTTGCTAGGGCGCTGGGTTCGTCATCGTAGAGCCCGAAGAAGCGATCTAACCCAACCATCTTCAGCGTCCGCCTCACCATTTTGGTAGGCGCAAACAGAGTGAATTTGCCGCCAACTTCCTTCACCAATTTGTGCGTGCGCACAAACGCGCCGATGCCCGAACTGTCCAGCATGGGGACGGCAGCTAGATTAACGGCGAGGTTTTTTTCTCCGCTCTCCATCAGGTGCTTCACCTGCTCGCGGAATTTCTGTTCGGCCTCACCGATGCGTAGGGGGCCTTTCAAGTCCAGAATGCTGACATTCCCAATCTTGCGAACAGTGACGTCCACGGAGATCCCGCCTCGGTAGAACGGTGTGTAATTCGTTGCCCAAAAACCGGTGAACCTTAAGGCTACAGCAACCCGCAAACCAAATCAAGGACTGACAATGAACGGGGCACGGTAAATTTGTTCTAAGGGATTGCCACAGAATGATGATCGACTTTGGGGAGTCGGGCCGCTGCCCCCCTGCATGGGGATGATCTAGTCCGTCAGCCGACGGACAGGCCTTGCGTTTCGCAGAGCTTCGCTCTGCGGCGGCCGACGGTCAGGGAAGGAGTTGAGG
>JBEKAD010000220.1:0-8012 GCA_050018435.1 Terriglobia bacterium | reverse complement strand
ACGCGCGGCACCCCAGCCTCGGCGGGCCCCGCGCCCCCCCCCCCGCCCCTTGGCATGGGGGCTGGGGGGGGGGCGCGGGACACGGTAATAATCAGGAAAACCCTGGAACGGCGGGGCTAAAGCCCCGCCCTTCCGGCAGTTCCCAAAATGCATCCCAGTGTAGTGAGAAATCCCGGTTAATTCCGAGGGGTGGGGGAAGAAGCTGGAGGATATAGAGACACCCACTACGGCCGCATCAGTTTACCCAGCGCCCGTGGTTGTCTTTCTTCTCCAGGTCGCGCATGTACACCTCGAATTTCTTGCGCAACTGGGCGCGCCGCCATTCGTGGTACTGAAGTTGCCAACGATAAGGAAGAGACCACCCGCGCAGGTAGAGGTACCCAAAGAGCATACCGCCCAGGTGCGCAAAGTGGCTGACGCCGGAGCCGGGGCCGCTGAAGGAGCTTACTAATTCGATTACTCCCATAATGACCACGAACCACTTGGCCTTGATGGGGATAATCATGTAGAGATAAATGAGCCGTTCGGGGAAGAGCATCCCGTACGCCAGTAGCAGTCCATACACAGCGCCGGAACAACCGATGGTCGGCGGAGGATTCGCCACGAAGAGAGCATTCAAGGTTACATCCAGGATTCCCGCGCCGATTCCGGTCAAGAAATAGTAGAAGAGAAATTTCTTGCCCCCCCACAGGCTTTCGAGGTCCGATCCAAACATCCACAACGCGAACAGGTTGAAGATGATGTGGAACCATCCCCCATGGAGGAACAAGTAAGTCACGAGTTGCCAAACGTAATACTTCTGAATTACAAGGTCTGCCCTTAGCCCGAACCATCCAAGGTAGTCGAAGAATTTCGACCCGAAAATTTGTGAAGGGATATAGGTGAGAACAAAAGCCGCGCTCGTAATGATGATCAGCCTCTTGACCATCGGCGTGAGCGGTGGCCCGAACGAGTATGCGACTTGGCGGTAAGACGACATCAATAGAAACGTACCACAAGAACGGGGATTAGGGGCTGGGGGCTAGGGGCTGGGGAAGAACCAATCGCAGTCCGCAGCCGCCAGCGCCTGGAACCAAGCATCTAACACCAAGCCCCCAGAACCCAGTCCCCAGCCCCTAGCACCCGATTTTTATCCCTGCGGCGTACGGTGCTTGGCCTGCTCCATGGCGATCTCGTTGATGTGGCTGAGCGCCTTGGCCCCCGAGGCTCCCTCGATGGCTTTCACGGCGATCTCCTGCACCTGTCGCTTCGCCTCTTCGAGTTGCTTTTCGAGGGCGGCCATCTGGGCCGACTGCCGCGTCAGGTTTTCTTCAAGAGCCTTGATGCGGAGCTCCGCCAGACGTTTCTCGCCTTCGCTGTCCTTGCTGAGAAGCAGTATTCGCTGTTCGACCTTCTGTTCCGTGGCGCGCACGGCCTCGGCCGCCGCATGCTCGGATTCCTCCCGGAGCCGGGCCGGAAACTCTGCCGCTTCTTTGCGAAGGCGTTGGAGCTCTTCCTCGCTGGCCTTCAGAGCGGCTTCGCGCTCACGCCAGCTCTTTTCCAGCGCCTCCTGCTTTTCCTTATTAGCCCTGGCCAGGAGCTTTATTTCCTCGTCGTATTTATCCTGCGCCTTCTTGCGCTCCAGCGCCTTGCGGTATTCGTATTCCTCCGCCTCGCGCTGGCGCTGCTTCTTAAGGAGGTCCTCCTGCTCCTTGGCGTCGCGCTCCGTCTGCTTCTGCTCTTCTCCCCATGCCGTCCGTTGCGTTGCAATTTCAGCCTCGAGTTGGTCCTTCTGGCGACTGTAGTCCTGAACGAGCTGGTCGATGGCGGTCGCGGCGACGTCGATCTTGTGCATCCGCTCCAGCTCTTTTTGTTCGAGCGTGACGGCTTCCCGAACTGTTGCCAGGCGGTTGACTTCCTGCACCAGTTGGTCGGAAAGAGCGGCCAACGATTTCGAGACCTCGAGACCCAGGTTCGAAATCTCTCCGACTACGGCGTCTACCGAAAGTCCGTGGACCGCCTCCCGGACTTCCGTTTCCTTCTGCTTCCGTAGTTCTTCAGTCTTCGGCTCCAGCGTCTCGCGGGCGGTCGTCACTTCTTCCCGGATTTCGGCGAACTCCTCATCAATCTCAGCCTTCGCCCGCTTGGGCCGCGCAGCAATTTTGGTCGTCTTTGCCATAAATGTGTGCCTCCTCTGCGATGGTTAGAACGTCGTGTAAATACTCACAACTTATCCCGTAACCCAACCTACTCCAGTTTCTTGCGTCCGACAGCGAACAGCCCCCCGGCCATGGCCAGAAAAATCAGCAAGCCGAAGGCACTCGAGTTGGCGAGCCCAGGCCAATGCCGGACTCCGATCGCAACTTTCTGGTCCAAGTCGAATCCTACGAGAGCGGCGAGGACTAACCCACCGATGGATCCGCCGGCGATCAGCCCGGCAGCGAACAGTGCGCCGCTCGAAACTTCGCCTTCCTGACGTTTGGTGACGACCTGGAGCAGCCAACTCACCACGCCACCTGCGAAAATCGGGGCGGTAGTGGAAATGGGCAGGTAAGACCCTACGGCAAAGGCCAGCGAGCGCACCCCGCAGAGTTCCAGGGTTACCACGATGAAGACGCCGAGCAACACCAGCCCCCAGGGGAGGCTCTGGCGCAGAATGCCGTTGATCACCGTGCTCATCAGCAAAGCCTGAGGCGCAGGCAGGCGCTCCGAGCCGATGCCCTCGCGCCGCTGGTACTCGATGCGCTTCGCGGTTGGGTCGTAGAAGTACCGGCCGTCGGGTATCCGGTGCGAACCGATGATGTTGATCAGCTCGTAGCTCTTGCCGTTCTCGGTGACATCACCGACGACTTTCATTTCTGAAGTCAGCTCGACGTTTTCCACCACCAGCGGTTGCACGCGGGTGTAGGCACGGTTCAGCAAGACCAGGGTGAACCCAATCACCAGGACGGAGGTGAGCGCACCGACGATCATGGCGATTTCGGCTCGTCGTGGTGTGGCGCCCACCAGGAAGCCGGTTTTCAATGATTGCGAAGTTGCGCCGCCCACCGCCGCGGCAATGCACACGATGCCGCCGATGGAGAGCGCCACAGCAGGGTAGGCGCCGGTTGTCCAACCCGCGGCGACAAACAGCATGGCCGTCAGCATTAGGGTCGCAATGGTCATGCCCGAAATGGGATTAGCGGAGGCTCCGATCAGTCCCACGATGCGCGCCGAGACGGTAACAAAGAGGAAACCGAAGACCACCACGAGAATCGCGGCGATCAAGTTCCCGCCTAGGTGGCCGGGATTGATGCGCAGAGCGATCAGCCCCCAGACCACCAGCACCAGCAGAAACGAGCCGCCGAAGATCACCGTGCCCGGCAGCTCCTCTTCCGTGCGAATCGCGGCAACCCGTTCTCCTTTCGCCTGTCCCAACTGACGAAGCGAGCTCCGCAGCGCGCGCACGATGGTCGGCACCGTGCGGCCCAGGGTGAAGAGTCCGGCGGTGGCCACGGCGCCGGCGCCGATCGGCTTGATGTAGGCCGCCCACATTGCGAAAGCGTCCATGTCGCGAATGGGAACCGTGCCGGGAAAAATCGCACCGGGCAAGCCGCCGCCGAAGAACTTGATCATGGGGATCACGACCAGCCAGGAGAGCACGCCGCCCCCGAAGATCATTCCGGCCGTGCGCGGGCCGATGATGTAACCCACGCCCAGGTATTCGGGCGTCACCGAAGCGGCCAGAGTGGCACCTGGGTACCAGCCTGGTTGGTAGATGGGCCGTGGCTGCCAGAAGCGCCCCGCCTCGTTCAGCAGCTTGTAAACCAAGCCGATGCCGAAGCCGCCGAAAACCTTGCCGGCAAAGCTGCCGCCCTTCTCGCCCGCGATCAGGACGTCGGCGCAGGCCGTGCCCTCGGGATAGGTCAGCGCGCCGTGCTCCACCACGTTCAACTGGTGCCGCAAGGGGATCATGAAGAGAATGCCAAGCAGGGCACCGACCAGCGCCAGCAGCAGCACGCGGGGAATCTCCGGCAAATCGAGCGAGTAACCGAGAAAGATCAGCGCCGGCAGGGTGAAGACCACGCCCGCTGCAATCGATTCGCCCGCCGAGCCCGTCGTCTGGACGATGTTGTTTTCCAGGATGGTCGACTTGCCGATCCACTTGAAGATGCTGATGGAAAGCACCGCCACGGGGATGGAAGCGCTCACGGTGAGTCCGGCAGTCAAGGCAAGGTAAACAGTGACCGCGCCGAAGACAATTCCCAGCAACGCGCCAATAATCACTGCGCGTAAGGTCAATTCCGAGGTATGTGCTTCCGGCGGTATATAAGGACGAAACGTGGTTTCCTGGGGTTTTTCAGCAGATTCAGCAGCCATTGTCATCACCTTTAGCGATAACACTCATTGTTTAACCACGGTTTTGAATCCAGCAGAGGGTAGTGGTACAGTTTGATGTAGAGGCGGCTTTATGCCGCCAACTGGTCCGTCAGTTGACGGATAAACTCGCCGCTGCAACATCAAACTGTACCACTACCCAGCAGAGGATTGCGATGAGCCGGGAACTCGGAAGCCGTCATCCGGCGCAACTGGATCTTCTTCTCGTGGGTTCAGGCGCCCAACTTGGCCCGCACCTTCTCGCTCACGCGCTTGCCGTCGGCGTTCTTGCCGGCCAGCCTGGCCATGGCCGCTTTCATGGCCTTGCCGAGATCCTTCGCGGTGCTGGCGCCGGTCTCGGCGATGGCCGCCGAAACCGCCGCATCAATCTCCTCTTCACTCGCCGCAGCGGGGAGATAGGCTTCCACAATCTTGATCTCGGCCTCTTCCTTGTCCGCTAAGTCGTCTCTTCTGCCTTTGCGAAAGGCCTCGACGGACTCGCGGCGCTGCTTGGCCAGCGTCCGCAGCACAGCTAGTGCTTCTGGGTCGTCAACGGCTTTTCCCAGTTCGACCTTCTTGTTCATCAGGGCGGCTTTCATCATGCGCAGCACGGAAAGCTTCAGCGTCTCCTGCGCCTTGAGGGCCGCCACCAGATCCTTCTCAACTTTCTCAACGATAGGCATAGGTGCATTCCCTTCCGGATTTCCCCGCGACTATACCATAAAGACCACGCTAGGGGAGGGGGGAGGTGTCTCGGGAGCGGCATAGTTTGCGGTGGAGGCGGTCGGCGCCTGCCCCGCTTTGGGGGGGACCACCGAAAAGCCTTGCGCCCTCAGCTTCGGAGGTCAGGGACCGCCGCCGCAAGAATCAAACTGCCCCATTGCCGGAGTGCGCATAGGATTGACACGGTGCCGCACCCGTGCCAGACTATAGAGCGGGTGGGAAGCCAACGCTTTCCACGTCGAACCACATGGCGTGCGCCCGTAGCTCAGCTGGATAGAGCACTTGCCTACGAAGCAAGGGGTCGGGTGTTCGAATCACCCCGGGCGTACCAACTTCCTGAGTTTCAACAACTTAGAAAATCTGGTTGGCAGCAGGAGCACTTGCGTGAATTTCAAGGGGTCGAAGACCCTTCCCCGTGGTTCCCCCCGCGTAACTCGTTGCGAATCAACACCCTTTGGTTTTGTCGCGGTGTGAGTGGCATTCCCTCGTACCGATCTGTACCAATTCGCGCTGCGGGGCTACCTCCGCTACGACAGCGAAGCGGCGCGGGAAGCGATCAACGATCTCTACCGCCAGGAGCTGCGACTGTTGCAGAACCTCTTCCTGATTCCGGGGCGTAAGGTCCTTGGGGCTTCCCTTTCGAGCAGAAGTTCGGCGCGCCGTCAGTTTGCTAATGGCCGGAAGTGAGGGCCTTCAGGTAGCGGTAGTAGAAGTTGACGCCCAGGTAGAACGATTCCACGCGCAGGCGCTCGTCGCGGCCGTGGGCGCGCACGTCGTTCATATCGATGGCCACACCGGAAACTCCATAGGTGGGCATGCCCGCGGCGTTGGTATAGACTCCGTCCGATGCGCCGGTCGACATGGTGGGGATAACGGGCGTTCCCGGCCACAGCTCTCCGGCAATTTTATCGAGGGTATTCATCACGTCGGGCCGCAGTTTGACCGGCGGCAGGGCCTGGGCGTTGGGCGCGCTATCGAGCACTCGGCCATGGTCGAGATAGCGCACCTCGACCTTGGGATCGGCGAATACGCGGAGGAGGGTCTGCCGAACCTCTTCGCGCGTGTGTCCGGGTAGGATGCGGCAGTTCACGTTGGCGTGGGCGCTTTGGGGAAGGGCGTTGTTGGCGTGTCCCGCATCCAGCCGCGTGGCCACGCAGGTGGTGCGCAGCGTCGAGTTCTGAAGCGGGTCCAGGGAAAGACGCGCCGCCGCCGCGGGGTCCGGCGGGCTATTCAGGATGGCCCGCATGTCCGCAGCCTCCTGGCCGGTTTCCACGGAGGCCATGCGCTCAAAGTAGGCGCGCGTGACGTCGTTCAGCTCAAGGGGGAATTGAAAGTGTTCCAGGCGGCCCAGCGCGTCGGCAAGATGATAGATGGCGTTGTCCGGCACCGGCAAGGAGCTGTGCCCGCCCGGGTTGGTCACCGTGAGCTGGAAGTCCGCGTAGAGTTTCTCGCTGGCATCCATGGAGACGATGACGGGCTTGCCGTTCTCGGTGTCCACGCCGCCGCCGTCGGAGTTGAGCACGAATTCGGCATCGATCAGGTCGCGATGATTCTTGATCAGCCAGTCCACGCCGTTTGACAGCCCGCCCTCTTCGTCGGCGGTCAGCGCCAGGATGAGGTCGCGGTCCGGTTTGAACCCTTCCCGCTTGAGGCGGATGAACTCAGTGACCCAAATGGCGTCGTCACTCTTCATGTCCTGCGTGCCGCGGCCGTAAAAGTAGCCGTCCTTTTCGACGAACTGAAAGGGATCGGTGGTCCAGTCGGAGCGGCGCGCCTCCACCACGTCGAGATGGCCGATCAGGAGCACGGGCTTGTGCGCGCCCGTGCCGTGCAGACGCGCCACCATGTTGCCTTTGCGGGCGTTGGGACCCAGCACCACAACATCGCTCGCGGGGAAGCCGGCGTCGCGCAGGCGCCGCGCCATGGCCTCAGCGGCAACGGTGGTGCTGCCCACGGAGTCCGTGGTGTTGATCTCGATGAGTTGCTTGAAAATGTCGTGCGATAACTGCCGTGTTGCGGCGTCAACCTGGGCCAGCAGGGCGGGCGCAGAAAACACCAAGGCCACGCCCGCTAGGAGAGAGGTTCTCAATGGAGGTTTGTGCATCGCGGCATTATATCAAACTGCCATTTTAGGCCAAGAATTGTCGCCATAGAGAACTTCGACCCGATATACTAGTCGGCGCGTTTTCGCTTTTGCCGCCAAGCGTCCTGGCGATGCTGGTGCATAAATCCCCTGGCGAGTAGATCCAATGAAAAAACTGGGAATCCTTCTTTCCGGCCGCGGTTCAAACTTCGAGGCCATTGCGCGCAACGTGCAGGCGGGCAAGATTCCGGCGGAAATCGCCGTGGTGATCAGCAACAAGCAGGAAGCGTTGGGCCTCGTGCGCGCGCGGGAAATGGGGCTGGAAACCCGCTTCATTCCCTCGCAGGGCAAGGAGCGCGAGGCCTTCGATCGCGAAGTGGTGGCGGTGCTCAGAGAATTCCAGGTTGATGTGGTTTGCCTGGCGGGTTTCATGCGCATTCTCAGCCCTTACTTCGTCCGGGAATTTCCCCGCCGCATTCTGAATATCCATCCTGCGCTGCTCCCTTCTTTTCCGGGTGAAGACGCGCAGCGGCAAGCGCTCGAATACGGTGTGAAATTCACCGGCTGCACCGTTCACCTGGTGGACGAAGGCGTGGACACGGGACCCATCGTGTGCCAAACCGTAGTGCCGGTTCAGGATAACGACACGACGGAGACGCTCGCGGCGCGCATCCTCCAGGAAGAGCACCGCATCTATTCCGAAGCGATTTGCCTGCTGCTCGAAGACCAGTTGCGCTTCGAGGGCCGCCGGGTGCTGCGTAAAGATTGAACTTTGGTTCGGTGGTATTAACGTGATACACTATCGTGTGTAAACGCTATGTCTGCTAAAACCAGAATCAACATAACGGTTGACCGCGAGACCCTGCGTTTG
>JBEKAD010000219.1:0-10330 GCA_050018435.1 Terriglobia bacterium | reverse complement strand
GGCACCAAGAAAGCTCCCTTTGTGGTTCTGATCGGCGCCAACATGCCTTCCGTCCTGGCGGAAATCTCCTTCCTCACCAACCCCCGCGATGAGCGCCTCTTGAAACGGTCCGACTATCGCGAGAAAATCGCCTACGCGCTCTACGAAGGGATTTTGGGTTACGTGAAAAACCTCGGTGAAGTGAGGGCCGTGCAGCGGGTCGCGTCAGATCAAACTTCCGCTGCCGCCCGCCCGGATTTCTGATATTCTGAACCCGATGGCACGGATATTTGCGAAGCAAGCCTGGCTGGTGGCCGTGCTTACGGCCCTACCCTTCCACTGCTCTGCCCAGGAAAAACCCTTCGTCATACCCCTGGTGCCCGCAGCCGATTGGCGCCAAGTGGACTCCCACCCCTTGCTCCTCGCGGCGGTCAGCAAATACGGCGGCGACCCGGCAGTGGAACAGGAATATGGGGTGAAGGCGCTGGAATTGCGCACCTACCAATTGGGCAAAACGCGGACACAGGTGGTGGTGGAACCTACGCCCGATGCGATCGCCGCTTACGGACTACTGAGGTTCTACCAGACCCCGGCGATGACGCCGGAAAAAGACATCCAATTAGCCGTCGGCGATGCCAACCAAACGTTGATGGCGCGGGGGAACAATTTCATCCGCTTCCTGCACGGCAATGACTCGCCCCCCTCCGCAAGCGATTACCAAGCGTTGCTCGTCTTCGTGGGAGGAAGCAAACCGTCAAGAAGCGCGATCAGGAGTTTGCCCTCCTCGATGCCGCCGAAGGGATTGGTGCCCGGGAGCGAAAAGTACCTCTTGGGACTCGAGGCGGCCAAACGTGTGCTGCCTTCCTTCCGTACTGACCTCATCGGATTTGAGCAGGGCGCACAAGTACAATTGGGCCAGTACCAAACGGGCAAAGGCACACCCACCTTGGTGTCAATCAGCTACCCCACGCCGCAAATCGCGCGGGTCCGCTTCGGAGCGCTGACGGATCTTCTGGGATTGAATCGGGACCATGGAGAAGATTCCGTTTATGGAAGACGTCACCGCTCGTATGTGTTCCTGGTTCTGAACGCGGGGAATGCGGGAACAGCCTTCGCGCTGATGGATCAGTTCCAAGTAACCGAGAGTGTAAGCTGGGACAAACCTTATATAACGGAAAGATCTTTCACCCTGCAAGTGGTGCACATGATCCTTGCAATCTTGCTTCTCACCGCCTTCCTTATTGGAGCATGCGTCGTTGCGGGTGTCCTTTTCTTTCTCTCACGGCGGCTTGCAGCAAAGTTCTTCCCGGACTCGCAATGGGGTCGTACCGATGAAGACCAGCTTATCCGCCTGAATTTGAAAACATAGCAACACATTTAGAATCAGTTGGTTGTTGGTGGAGTTGGGTGCCAGGGCACGATTTATGGGCTTTTCTGGTGAATTGCTTTTTGAGACCCGACCTCCCCACCAACACATTGAAAGTAAAGGGGTTAACTCCTCAAAAAAATCCCGAAAATTCCCTTGACATGGCCGGAGGGTTTTTCTAGACTCGCTAGGAGTTTAGATGGCGGGGCGCGTCCGTCATTCTATTCTCCTCTGAAAATGCTCACCCGCTCGAATGGCGGAAACGCTGGACCTGCTGGGTGAGCATTTTTGTACCGTTCGGCCGGCGTAGCTCAGTTGGTAGAGCATCGGTTTCGTAAACCGAGGGTCACCAGTTCAAGTCTGGTCGCCGGCTCCAGCCCGTTCAACAACCTGCTTATTTTTTTTCATGCAGGGCAAGCATGGAAAGACAAAAGAGGAATGCCCTGAGTGGTAGACGCATCGCCTGATCGGAAGGTGCCGAGCGTGTTGTCAGATCAAGCCCCCACTCACCCACTGTGCACCTGAGGAGGCCGCCCATGCGACCGCCAGCGCGGATCCTTCATGGGGAAAAGCGTGTGGCTATTTCACCCGGCCATACGCGCGGGCGGCGTCACGAAAATAGGTCAGGTTCTCCCAGGGCGCCAAGTAAGAGGTATTGCAACTCGAGGCAAAGATAAAGTGCCGTTTGTCTCCCATGGATTCAAACAGGCGGCGGGTGTAATCGTGCAGGCGTGTCTCCGCGTCCTGGCGGATTTCCTGGCGATGCGCATCCATCCCGCCATCCACGGTAAACCTTTCTGAAGCCGCCAGTCCGCGCACCTCGCTCAACTCCACGTCCCCCAGCGGGGGGGGAGTGATTCCCTCCAGGCAATCCACATGGGACGCCCCCACCATCGGTAAAAGCACCCGGCTGTGGCCGCAAGCGTGGACCACGAAGAACTTTCCCCGGCGATGGATGATCTCGGCGGCCTGCGAAAAGAAGCTCTGGCAATAGTCCCTGTAAAAGTAGGGCGGGTAGAAAGCCGAATCCAGGTTGTCCAGGGAAATAAAAATCTCGGCGCACGGGTTGTCCACAATACTTTCCAGCAAAGCCAGGGCTTTCGTTTCGTGAATCTGGGCCAACTCCTGCATTTCCATGGGATGATCCATCATAAAAAGGGAGGCATTCTCCGCACCGGCCAGCCAGTGAAAAGTCTTGAGCGCCGATTGCGTGAGGTGCACCATCACCACCCCATCGGTCCCAATTCGCTCCACCCATCTCTGAAAATCGGCGACGTCAAAAGCGTACTCGCGAGCTTCCAGCATACAGCGCACAGCAGGGTAGTCGTCCCAAGTTTTCCACCAGTGTTCCAACTCGAAATCCGCCCCCGCCTCACGCCTATATTCCCAGGTCTGCGTCAGCGTTCCTTCCGGGCAGACATACTTGCGGCAGCATTGGCTCTTGTGGGCAGGATACCGGTTGAAAGATGCCACCATGGTTTCATCCCAATCCCCTGCCCCAACATACGTCTCGGAGAACTCGCCCACCGTATAGACGTCGCGCGTCGAGTGCTGGGTGTCCCAACGCGCAAGGATGTCCGCGCCGAGGTAGCGCAAAGCATCGAAGGGGTGCCGGGCCGCGCCGAGCTCGGGCGGCAGGCTCCCATGCGTTTGATGGAAATAGAACCATTGCCAGATGTTGGGGGAAAAGGGGATGAAATCGGGCTCCTCCCCCCGAAAGGCTGCCCGAATGCGTTCTCTGCCGGTCACGAACTGAACCCCCAGGCAATGAATTCTACTCAAGCAGTGGTAGGGGAGCGCTCCGCGGTCCCGCCCTCACGCCCAACCAACCCAACGCCCATTCCCTTCTGTGGACATCCGTAACCGTCCGAACATGGGTTTGCCGGACGGTTACCAAAATTCACCGAAGATCGGCCCGCCGTGACGAACCTCGGTTAGCGGTCGCGATGATCCTGTGTTAAGGCATGAGAGGCACGGACCACACGAAGAGTTTCGTTTTGGTTGCGACCGGAGGCCGCACTGTGCTCTGACTCCTGACTTCTGACTCCCGACTCCTTTGGAATCTACTGTGCGTTCGCCGCTTCCTCAACGAATCCATGTTCGTCAACTTGGGTCGGCCCGGCGACGAGGATAAGGCGATCCAAATCGAAGTCTTTGTACAAATCGAGGCAAAACAGGTCAGCAAAATCCCAGCAACTGAGCGGCTTGTCCAGCAGATACCTCAGGCTGTGCATTCCCCCTTGCACGGCGACTTCTGAAAATTGATGCGGTGAGAGCGCCGCAGCTACAAGGGCTTCAGCCTGGCTGCGAATCCCCGTGCTCTCAACTCGAACTGAGGGGGCGTTCCACCTGGCGCGCGCCCAACTGGCAATGCCAATTAGTTGCGCAGCCTCCATACCCAACGCACGGTTGCCCACGCCCGCCAGCATCTCTGGGAACAGAAACAAGGTCCATTCCGGTTTCGCATCGCCCGTGAATAGCAGGTCGAGAACCAGCACTTGCTCGTTTCGATCCATACGATTTGCAACTTCCGGCAGATGGTCCCAAACCTCTGCGGCCGCGCCCTTCTTGCCTTTATCGTTCAGCACGATGGTCAGAGGTGCGCCCTCGGGGGTAGGGATATCCTTCAACCAGACTCCCGTCGCGCTTAGGCCGTTACTCAGCAAGAAGCGAAAGGAAACCGACTCAACGCCGTTGTGTTTTGTATTGGCCACCGCCCAGGCCTGCTGCACGGTCACCGGGTTGTAGCGGACAACCTCTTCGAGCTTGCCCCGCTCCGTGTCCGCCCAGGCCGCCTTGCTTGCGGCATCCGAGGGAATGACCGGACGGGTGATTTCCCCGGCAAACTTCCTGGCCAATCCCAGGACGGTCAAGTTATCCTTTGGCAATCCCGCCGCCAGCTCGCTGTAACTCTTGATGTCTTCACCCACCGGAATTTCCTGGTCGCTTGCAGGCAATCCAAAGTATTTGGCAAGAAACCGGTAGGCTTGCTGGCGATCATCAAGCTCATAGTTGTGGGCTGAAATGGTGGTATTCTCGTAAAATTGTAGGGCATCTTCCTTGCCATATAACCGGAAAAAGGGCCGCACGGCCTCGAAGATGTAAGGCTTCACCAAGGGGGCGCGAAAACAGCAATCGTCTTCCGCATTGTTGATCTGTAGCGTGGGCCGGGGAGCCCGTATGGCCGTCAGGGTCGAGTAGTCTTGGCCTACCAGAAGGTCCGTGCCGTTCTGCTCAATATCGCCTGGCTCAGTTCTGGGGAGCACTAACCTCCCTTCCAGTGTGGTGTAACCCGCCACGGGAATGGAGAGGTTCACCCTTTCATCGAGGGAACTCAGGATAATGGTTTGCCAGCCGCCGCCCGACAGTCCGGTAACCGCGATGCGCTTTTGATCCACATTGGGATTATCCCAGAGATAATCGAGCCCGCGGCGCATGGCCAGATAGAACAGTCCCACCTCATTCGCACCCACCAAGTCCAGATGCCCGACGTACCCGTGGGAATTTTCCTTGTCAAGCGATTCACCCATTCCTATCCACTCGAGGTTCAGCGCGATCATGCCCCGCAGGGCTTCATTGATGCACAGTTTTTGCTGAAACGGCTCCGCCTTGCCTGTCGGGCCATGATGCCCCATCACGTTTAGCACCGCCGGCATCTTGCCCTGAAGATTTTCCGGCGTGTAGAGGAGGGCAGTTGAGTAAAAACCCGGGACTATCTCGTAGCGCAGTTTCCGCAACCGGTACCCCTTCCCCGACGGCAACGCGCCCATGTCCTCGAAGTGCGGGGGCGAGGTCACCCACTCCTTCGGCCAGCCATGGAACACCACGTTCGCGAGCACGCGCTTTCGAATGCGCTCCCCCTCGGCTGTCCATTTCTCAGGCGTACTAATGGGTGGAAGTTTCGGGACTTGCCTCATCAAATACTCTTGCAATTGAAACACAACGACCTGAGGCGGTTGCAATTCTTTTTCCAGGATGGGGTTCAACTGGTGCGCCGTGCTCTGGGCCCGCGCCAGCGAGGTCAAAAGAAGAGCTAAAATGGCAAGCAAGCATCGCTGTTTCATGTTTCCTCCCAAGAACATACATCTTATTGATCACGCACAAACAACATCCCACTATTGATCTGAACTCGTACATTCATCGTGCCGCTTGCGCAGAGCTCTGCGGTCTGCGCTTTCTCAAGTCATGGCGAAGTTGCGAGGGTGTCAAGGACATCGTTATTAGTCGATCCAGATTGGGCTAGAAAGCGCACGTTCCTGCGGGTCAACCGTCACGACCTCGACATAGTAGAAATGGCCCTGGTAGTCCCGCGGCTCGGTGTAAGAGAGCCAGGCACTTCGTGCGCCGTCTCTCGCACCCTGAGTAAAGAGAGGCTTCCCATCTTTCTTCAGTATCACGGATACGATGGGCACAGCGCTTTCCGTGGCGGCTTCAAATCTAGGTGGGCCGGCCGCCGTAAACTCGTCACCCATCTCGTGACCATCGGCATGAAAATCCAGAATAATGCGCGCGCCGCTCGTCACATAGCAGTGGCGGCTGAAGAATGCCTGGAAGATGCTCTCCCGGCTATTCTCTGTGGCAAGGACGCCAACCAGCGGGCTACCCTGAACGTCAACGCCCCAAGGATAATGAAAACGATTGCCCTGCCCGATCGGTCCGCCTTCCAGGGGTGCGCCGTAGCCCGTCATGGGATTGTCGGCCATGCCATATCCGGGACGCCCGTAGTGGTCATCGCTGCTCCCAATGAACCCCATCCGATATCCGCGACGGAGGAACTCCAGCGCCCAGTTCTCATGCCACCCCGCTTCGGAGGCGAGCTCGATCACGGGTGAGAACTCCGAGTCATTCCATTGTGGGTTGGCGGGCCGTCCGCGGAAGTGAGGAATAACCAGAATCCTGGCATTCTTTTCCGCCGCAACAAGTCTGAGCCGTTTATAGAGTTGCACGATGTGAGCTGCGCCCAGATCCGGGCCACTGTAAATGAAGGGATTCTTCGGCTCGTAGTAACTGCTCTCGCGATACAGGGGCATGCCAGGTTGAGCATAGATCACATTATGGTCGCCACCTACATCCGCGTAGCCGGACCATTCGTAACCGTAGAAAGTGACGAAGTGCGGTGGATCGTTGAACTCCGTCACGATCCGCTGGATGAGCTGCCAACTAGTCTGGTTGATCATGTATCCGTGGTCGGTAAGGGCAAAGAAATCCAGGCCGGCGACATCCCGAGCGTATCGGAAAGCGTGCGATGGCGACCCGGTTCCATCCGAAATGACGGAATGGTCATGAAAATCACCCCAGAGGACCTTGAGAGGTCGCGGAGTGGCGGAACATCGGATGGGATTGCTTTCGGCACGAAACCCGGCGTCGGGATCAACCGCCTGGATGAAATAAGTCCCGGGTGAAGTGAAGCGTATTTCCGGGAGGATGTGGATTCCCCTATCGGCGGCCTGAAAGGTATAGGAGGCCAGAACGTCCGAGGCCCCCCCTTCAACCTTCAAGCTGACCGTTCCCCGATAATCGGCGGCAACATTCCCTTCCTCGTCCTCCGCGCGCAGCAAGACCCGGACTGGGGACCTGACTACGGCATCCGACGGTGCGACGAGATTCAGGCGGACTGCAACCTTGGGGAGAATAGAAACTGAGAGATGCTCCGGTATTGGTACAAATTGCCCTCCAGCGTCGCGACGTACCAGAGCCAGGAAAAGGGCGTGCTCGCGCGCTACGGAAGGCGCCCGGAACCCAGGTGAGCCCCGAGATCGGTCACCGAAAATCAATTGAATAGACTTCCCCGGAAGGAGCTGGCCGCGCGTGATCTCGACCGTTATCATATGCTGCCAAGGGAAGTATTCGAATAGATAGCCCTTGGGAACGGAGAAGCGATTAAAGGGGTCAGGGGGGCCATGAAGTTCGACGCCGACGCCTGTGGGGGTGCGAATTGAGACGTAGTCGGGCCCGCCGGGATCAAAGGTCTGCGGTGTGCCCCCCCAACCGGAGACGTGGCGCATTGCGATTGCCAAAGCCCCTCCCGACTTCACACTCTGGGATCCTGCCACGAAGTCAAACGTCCACTCACCGTAGGCGCCTGCTATCATCCGCTGCGGGCCTATCATTTTTACCTTCGGGTCTTCACCCGGTTTATATGCGTGAAAGGCGTCTGGGAAAGCGCTGTCAAATTCTTCCCAAAACGCTGGCCTTTCCTGTGGGCTGCTCCTGATACTTACTCCCAGACCCGCAAGTGCTGCTAACATCAGGAAGGGAATTTTGATTTTCATTGGTCTACCTCTTCACAACCCTTACTCCTGGCGCTAGTTTGTCAAGTTCATCAAGGTCAAAATTCTTGTAAAGGTCCAAGCAAAACAGCTCAGGAGCTGCGGGAAACTCAACCGGCGCGTCCA
This sequence comes from Terriglobia bacterium, assembly GCA_050018435.1. Taxonomy (GTDB): domain Bacteria; phylum Acidobacteriota; class Terriglobia; order UBA7540; family UBA7540; genus Bog-366. The sequence continues at coordinate 2,590 of JBEKAD010000219.1, read as the reverse complement.
GGAGATGCTGAAACGACTGCATCCCTTCTCGAATCACCAGTTCGGAGAAGAGTGACGGCGCGAGCGCCGCCGCCACCTGCGCGGTCACCTGACTGCGGATGCCCCTCGAATCCAGCCGAATCCTGGACGCACCCGTTAAGTGCTTGAACCAGTTGCTGATTCCAATCAACTGTGCCGCCCTGATGCCGAGCGGACGGCTACCTACTGTGTTCACTGCCAGTGCGAAGCGTGCTGGATCATCGGGTGGCACAATGTCGCCACTCAGCAAGAGGTCGACTGCGAGCACGTGTTCCCCGCGATTGACATTGTCCGAGATTTCCTCGCCTGCTGCCTTCTTCCCGCCATCGTTTAGTACGATCGTCACAGGAGCCCCGTCCGGCACTGTGATCGCCTTGAACGAGATTGCCGTTGCACCGATTCCATTACTCAGATCAAAGCGATATGAGATCGATTCGAGTCCTTTATTCTTGGTGTTGCCGACCGCCCACGCACGCGTTACCTTCAGGGGTTCGTAACGCACGATCTTCTGCAAAGCGGATTGTTCGGCCGCGCTCCACCTCTCCTTGGAGGTGCTGTCAGTTGGTACAGCCTGCCTCTGGATCTGGGAAGCGACTACCCTTGCCAGCCCTAGTATGGTCAGGTTGTCGGCGGGCAACCCGACCCTCATTTCCTCTTCGCTTTTGATTTCCGCGTCCACCGGAATCTCGTTTTCCGCAATCGGTAAGTCGAAGTGCTTGGTAAAAAAGCGGTACGCCTGCTGCCTGTTGTCGAGTTGATAGTTGTGGGTCCCTGGGTCGGTGTTCTCGTGCCAAGCCAAGTTATCCTCATGGTTATCGAGCTGGAAGTATTGCCGGATCTGGTCATAGACAAGTGGCTTTACCAAAGGTGCGCGGAAGCAGCAGTCGTCTTCCGCATTGTAAATGAGCAGGGTCGGACGTGGCGCCCGCATCGCTACGAAGTGAGCGTAGTCCGCAGTTACGACCAGGTCGGTTGGCTGCTGTTCGTTATCTGAGAAATCAGCTCGGGTCGCAAGGTTAGAAATGAAAGATGCGAAACCAGCCACCGGCACGGAAACCGTAACCCTTTCATCCAGAGCGCTAAGCACAATGGTTTGCCAACCCCCGCCGGACAAGCCGGTGACCCCAAGTTTGTTCCGGTCCACGTTCGGGTGGTCGTAAAGGTAATCGAGACCCTTACGCATGGCCAGATAAAACAGGCCCACGCCGTTTAGGCCGACCAGGTCGAGATGCCCCGCATACCAGTGATAGTTCTCTTTTTGTAATAATTCTCCATGTCCAATCCACTCCAGATTAAGGGCGAGAATCCCACGCAAGGCGAAGTTGATACATCTTTTCTGCTTGTATTCAACCGCCTTTCCAGGCGCTCCGACGTGTCCATTCACGTTCAGGATCGCCGGGATTCTACCCTTCATATTTTCGGGTTCGTAAAGAACAGCCGTCGTGTATAATCCGGGGACGACCTCATAGCGCAACTTCCGCATTCGATATTTGTTTCCGGTCGGGATAGATCCCATATCTTCCATCTTGACCGGAGCGTCTACCCACTCACGAGGCCAGCCATGGAACACAACCTCCCCTAAGACCTTCTCTCGTAACCGCCTCGAGTCGATAGTCCACTGTTCCGCATTCACCGGGTGAGGCAGGAGCGGGACCCTCTCAACCAGAAACTCCCGCAACTGGTAGGAAGTGACATCTGCGGATTGGATAGGCGCCTTAACCAAGGCTTCGATCTGCTGGGGTGTGGTCTGAGCTTTCACGTTGCAAATGCTAAGAAACAGCAAAAACGTGGCAAAAAGTTTCTCATTCATACGCGTCTCCACAAGCAACTTGTCACAAAAAAGTGTTGTCAGCCGAAAAGAGGCTTGACCACCTAATCTCCAAGTCTTAGGTACGACATCGTCGCGATCGCCTCAGGGTACGCTGATCGAAATCAAGCTGTAAGTTACCAATCTCGGTACTTCGAAAGTATTAATAGTGCCATTGGTTTTGACTAGCAGCGACGCCACGCCAGGAAGGTCTGGAGATCTACTCTCAACATGCCCCACAGGGGCCCGCACCTCGACAGTGATACCAGAGATTGGCTCTTGTGCGTAGTTTAGCAAGTGTAGGATCAAGCGCCGCGGCTCATCCTGCCGGACAACATTGTAAAGTACAGTTGGGGATGCGTGTACCGAAAGGGTTTCACTGTTGCTGGCTAGCGATTTCAATTCGCGGCCAAGATCTGCCAGGAGGTTGCGGTTCAGGGTTAGCCAGGAAGGATCATCTGGGATAGACAACACACGGGCGATGTCACCGTATGTTGGATAGTAGATTGCCTTGCCATAGCCCACTAGATTTGTCGTCTTCTCCATAGGCAACTTTCGCAGGCTCACTCCCAACACTTCGGCTAGGCCAAAGTCGTTGCGGATCTCCCCTGGGCCGGGGTAGACAGACGCATCCCCCACGGCTATGAGTGTTCCGCCTTGCCGTGTAAACTGAACGAGCGTGGCGCACAGGCGATTCGAAATTGGATTCGTGTTCGGCAAGAGCACAACGGCATATTTCTTGAGCGTTTGCAGATTAGGCTCTTC
>JBEKAD010000218.1:0-13370 GCA_050018435.1 Terriglobia bacterium | reverse complement strand
TCCGCCGCGAGGTAACCGAGCGATTCAAGCTGCGCGAGTGTTTCCGGCGAGAGTGCGGGGGGAGTTGCGCGCTGGGAGGGGGCGTAACGAGTGAGTACCTTCGCCAGTTCGTTCTGGAGTTCCGCCGCCATCGCGGCATTCTTGTGCAGCAAATTCACCTGCTCGCGCGGGTCGGCATCGACGTCGTAGAGTTCCGCCTTTGGCGCTTGAATGTATTTGTACTTTCCCACGCGCAGGGCGCGCAACGGCGCCCAACGGAAAGCGTCGTGGGCGTAGAGGCTTTCGCTGTAGACGGCGCGCGGCCCGGCGGACTCCCCCGCCTTGAGCGCGCCGAGTTTGCTTACGCCTTCGAATGAGGCGGGTGCGGGCACGCGCAGATAATCCAAAATCGTCGGCGCCACGTCAATCAAGCCGACGGGCTCGTTGAAAGACGAAACTCGAAACTCGAAACTCGAAACTGGAAACTCGAAAATCGAAACTCGAAAATCGAAACTCGAAACACGCGCCGAATTTCCAGTTTCGATTTTGGATTTTCGATTTCCGATTTTCGATTTTCGGGTTTTCATTGTTTGCGGCCAATGGAAGATAAGCGGCACGTGCAGCGTGCTCTCGTAGATGTAATAGCCGTGGTCGGTTTCCTGGTGGTCGCCCAGGCCTTCACCATGGTCACTCAACACCACCACCAGTGACTTCTCCCACCACCCGCTCTGCATCAACTCCTGCTGGAAGCGGCCCATCAGCTTGTCAACGTATGCGAGCTGCGCATCGTAGCGGGAGATTCCCTGCTGGCGCGCGACCTCCGCCGGCAGGGTGTAAGGAAAGTGCAAGTCAAAAAGGTGTACAAAGACGAAAACGGGCTGGCCGCGGTGGGCATCCAGCCATTGGCGCGCGGCATGCACCACCAAAGCGCCGTCACGCCGCAAGGTCATCGCCAAAGGATTGACCACCCTCGTGGTTTCCAGGCCGAACGGGCTGTCGTAATCATCGAAGCCCTGGTCCAACCCGTAGCGCCGATCCATGAAGTCGCTGCCGATGAAAGCGGCGGTTTTGTAACCGCGCGATTGCATCACGGAAGCGAGCGTCACCACTCCGGCGGGAACCCGCTCACCGTTTTCTTCCACACGATTTTCGAAGGGGTAGGTAGAAGTGAACAGCGACATGTGCGAAGGGAGCGTGAGAGGAATCTGCGCCTCGGCCTGGGTGAATAGCGTGCCTCCTTGCGCGAACGAATCGATGCGCGGCGTGCGGATTTTCGTGTACCCGTAGGCGCTGAGGTGGTCGGCGCGCAGAGTGTCAATGGAAATCAGGATGACGGGGGGCCTCGCCGTATCATCACCCGCCGCGCTGGCATTCAGGGGAGCGCAAAAGGCGAGCATCAGACACAATAGGAAGGTGATCGGTCGATCCGATGATCGGGTGCTCACGGTCCCACTATCCGGATTTCCGCAAGGCGGGGCAAATGACAAGCAGTAGCTCATGTCGCCGCAAAACAGTATATCTGATGGCAGGGAGCCACACGAGGCTGCCGGTGGCAGGAACGTAGGGCCGACGCCTGCGTCGGCCAAGGCCGGGGCAAGCCCCGGCCTTACATGGTCCACCTACGACGATGGCGCGTTAGAAGCTAAACCGTACTTGGAGATCAATTCTCCGGTTGGCGGCGTTGCTGGAGAAGAACCCGCCGGACAGGCGATAGGCTTTGCCAAAAATGGGAGAGCTCAGGACACCCTCGGGCGAAGCATAATTGACGTTATTAAAGATATTCCGACCAGAAATGCTGAAGGTGAGGTTGAACCGGCGGTTCGCGGTGCCGCCGCCGCGGCCAAACATACTGCCGCCGCTGCCCACGCTGCTGAGCCCTCCGGGACCAAGCCCTCCGCCCCGACCGCCACGCGGGCCACCACCGCCACCCGAGTTACCCCCTTGCACTTCTTTGCCGAAGCCGAAGGTCTTGCTGAGGCGGAGGTTGGCGGAGAACTGGCCGAAGCCGATGCCATAATTGGGCGGGATGATGGAATCTCCTGCGACGGGCACGGTGTCAAAGTTTCCCCAAGGGGAGCTGACGACGTTGGCGGGATTGGAAAGACTCGAGGCAAAGGCAGGCCGGTCATTGAAAATGGAATCGCCGTTTATGTCCCGGCCCAGGGTGATGTCGAAGGGCGGGGCGGAACTCGCAAATATGAAGGGAGAGAGTTGAAATCCCCGCGGCAAATTCCAACTTCCACCCACGAAGACGCGGTTACGCACATCGTAGGAGGTGCGCCCGTAATCCTCTGCCAAATTGTATTGGTTCATGGGGAAGCCGCCCGCGGTGTTGCCGTCGGCATAACTGAGGGTATAGAAGCCGTAAAGTGAAACCTTCGGGCCGCTGATTTTGAAATTGGCGATCATCTGGTTTTGGTTGAAAAGACCAGCGGACTCGTACTGATACAAGTCGGAAATGCTGTTGTTGGGCCGCGGGGCGCTGGGGGGATTCGCCGGGTCAGGGGCATTGATGTTCCGCATAAGGAGTTGATGAGTGCCGTGAGTGTTGAGATAAGTCACGGAGACCGTGGCGATTCTGGTTAATTGCCGCTCCAGCCCTATTCCCGACTGCGTGGTATAAGGAGCGCGCAGGTTCGGATCCAACTGGTCGATCGTGGGCGAAGCCAAGCCTGCGGAGAGCGTGCTGAGGGGTGGAATGGTGGGGAAGAAGTTGGGGGACGCGACGATATACTGTTGCTGGTTGATCCCGTTATAGCGGTTGGTGGTGAGGATGGTGCCTTGACCGATGCGGTCGTAGAAGATCCCGGCGCCGGCGCGCAACACGGTTTTGGCCGACTTCCCTTTTCCCATCCCCCAGGCAATCCCGATGCGCGGGGCAAAGTCGGCGTGGTCGCGAATGTGGGTTTGCGTCTCGAGGCGCAGCCCGGCGCTCACCGTCATCTTGGGGAGAACCTTCCAATCGTCTTCCACGTAGGGTTCCACGTCAAGGTATTGAACGGACGCGAGAGGGTTCCCCGCGGTGATCTTAAACTGGCTGGCCCCCCCTCCCGCAGTCCGGATCTGGGCGGCGGTCAGACCTTGCTGCAAACCCTGTTCCGTAATCTGGTAGGCAGTGAGGGAAGGAAACGTGAAGACGCCGTTGAAGATCGAGGTCGAGCTGGCCGACTCGAAGGAATCTCGCAACCGGGCTCCAAATTTCACGAAATGCTTGCGCATGGAAACGGAGGTGTAATCCTGTAGTTCGTAGGAATGGTAAGTGCTGGCACTGGTGCCGGTGCTGGTCCCGCCTCCCGTGAATGCACCCGCGACGGAAATGGTCGGCTGCGAGTTCAGAGGCGTCACGCTGCTGGTCTCGTAGATATAACGGAAGCGAACCTCCGTTACCGCTTTCTCGTTCAAAACCTGGGCATCGCTGACCTGGAAGGTTTGTGACGTAGTGCCCGAGTTGTAGGCTTCCGAAGGGAGGGAGAACTGGCCCACGCCTTGATTCTCATTGCCGTTCTTCCACAATTGGTACCGGGCGGTCAAAGTATTGTTGTTGCCAAACTGGGTGTCCAGGCGAGGGCTGAGTTCGGTGCGCGTTTGAGGAGTGGGGAGTGCCTGGGTGAATGGAACCTGATTGAAGTTTGAATCCAGGACAATGGCATTCACGATGGCGTCGTCTTCGATATTGCGTCGCTCCCCGTTGACATAGAATGAGGTCTTCTTGTTGAGCGGCCCACCCAAACTTCCTTCAAAATGCTCCGAGTGATAGGCCGGAATCTCGGTCGCAAAGGGGTTCCGCGTGTTTAAAGACGTCTCATTCCCGCTGACGGAGATCTGGCCATGAAATTTGTCGGTGCCCGGCTTGGTCAGGATTTCAATCCTCCCATAGCCCAACATATCGTATTGCGCGGAAAAAGGATTCTGGTTGACGCGAATTTCGCGGATGGAGGACTTGGAGGGCAGTTGGCCACCGGTAAACCCGTCAATGTAGATCTGGCCGCCGTTGGGTCCTGCCGAGGGTCCCGCCAGGGCTTCGAGTTCCGATTGCAACTCATCGGGGTCGTCAGAGAGCGATTCCAGGTCCTTACCTTTAATCACCAGCGAACTGGCGTTTTCCTCGGGGTTGACGCTGACCTTCGTGGTCGTGTCCGTCACCGTAATCTGTTGCTTTTCCGCGGCCACCGACAATTGGGCGTCCACCACCTGTGGCTGGCCACGGGCGATGACGATGCCGGCCTTCACGAAGTCATCGAATCCCTTCAGGCGGATGGTGAGCGTGTAGGCGCCCGGCGGCAGGTTGCGGAAGGCATACTTGCCTTGGTCGTCGGTCTGCACCGCCAATTTCATCCCCGTGGGCCCCACCACCGTAACGGTGAGGGCAGGAACGGCCGCGCCCGAGGGGTCAAGCACTTGGCCGCGCAAACTGGGAGCGGAAGTCTGAGCGAAAAGCAGGGCAGGTAGGAACAAAAACGAGAACAGGAATCCGTTAAACATTCGGCAAACGTTTCGTAACAAGGTCATTTCTCCTCTACAGAATTCTGCGCGGCAATCACCGAAAAGGCGTTTTCTTGCGAGGGGTTGTGGGGTTGAACCCGGGCCCTTACAAGGCGGGTCCGGAGTCCCCTCCTTACTTAAGGAGGCGTGGCCGAAGGCCGGGGTGGTTGCTTTGAACCCCGGACCCCGGACCTCGGACTCCGGACACCGGACAAAGATCTCGCCCGACGTGCGTTACGTGGGCGTCTTAGGGCCCACCTTCACCGCCAGCCGCACCACCGCCGAGACTCAGATTCCAGGTACCGAGGTTCATTTCACCGCCGCCCTTGGGCTGCGCGGCAAGAATCGGCTCCACGCCGGTAAGGATAAAGATTGCTGTCACTTCCGACGGGCTCGTGCCTTCCGAACTGAATATGACAATGGGTTCGCCGCGCTTAAAATCGTTAAGGGTTATGGTCGGCATATTCTCAAGCGCCTGATTAAGGTTGCTCATGCCGGCACGGCGCATCCCGCCGCCCCCACCTCCACCTCCACCCCCACCGCTGGGGCCTCCACCGCCAAATCCGCCTGGACCGCCAGACCCACCTGGGCTCCCTGCGCCGCCAGCCCCAGGCCCGCCTGCCTGCCCGCCGGAGCTCAGCCGGGCGATCATCTGGGCCAGGAACTCCGGGAGTTCGTGCATCTTGCAATCCGCGTTGGCATGCACAACAATTGGTTTATTCGTTGCCAAGTTCTTCACAGTCAGGGTGTTGGCTTGCGGGTCAACGGAAATGACCGTTGCCCCGATGTTGTGGAAGGTTCCGAAAACCACCTTGTCAGTGGCGTAGTGGCTGCCGTCTTCACTGAGGGTACCCAGAGCGCGCAATTGGTCGCCAACCTTGAGCCCGGCAATATTGCTGGGTTGGGCGTCCGCAAACTTGACGGAGTTCGGCGCGTAACGCAAGAGCAGCGTACGCGGGGTCGTGGTCAGAATCACCGGATGAGTCAAGTTCCCCGGCGTCGGTGGGTGGTTCGGCACGGAGATGGTTATCTCTCGCTTGGTCGGGTCCACCGTTTTCACCACGCCCTCGATCCCGCGGGTCTGCCACTCCCGAACCTCCGCCTCATGGAAGCTGGTAAGGTCTGACTTTGACATCACCACAACGCGGGTGGCCTGAATGGTTTGCTGGTCTTCTCCGAGATGGCCAAGAACCACCGCGCGGTCACCCGGACTAATCTCATTGATGGTAATGGGGGTCGCCGACGCCAAATCCTTGGAACCCGGTGGGACGCGCAGAAGCTTGACACCCTCCGGTAGCTCCACTTGAACTTCACCCTTTCCCGTGTGCACCGTGAGATGCCCAGGTTGTACCTGGGTCACATCCCCTGTGGCGCGCGCTGCCTGAGCAGCCGGGGGATTCTGCGCGGGAGCCTGCGCAATGGCTAACCGGCACGCCAACGAAAGCCCTGCTAAGACTATCACAACATAAGAACTTGCCCTCTTCATTGAGCGCTTCCTCCCCAAGAGGATTTAGACGGTTTTACAACAGTTCGCGTTACTTCTCCCCTTAACTTTTCTTACATTCTTGACCGTAACGTGCCCGGGCAGATAAATCCGCTCCGCATCCCGAGCGCAGGCTTAGCCCTGCAATTTTGTGACAATTTGGGAGCCAAGCGGTTATCGGGTTGCCAATTTCGGCGGTTGATCCTACATTCTGACAGCGACTTATCGTGCCTGTCCAGAGTTTCTGTGCCTGGGGATTCCCTGGAGCATTGCCCGCCTTCGGGGCGGTTATTGCTTTTGGTTGAACTCGCCGCTCTCGAGGCTGTGAAATAATCCCCTGAGATCCTTCTCACTGCAGAGGCGCGGAGGCGCAGGGAGTTGAAAACAAATGGCCTTTCTCTGCGTCTCAGCGCCTCGGCGGTAAAGATAGTAATTCTTCCCAGCTTCCCTCGCTGCGGGGCGAAAGTCACTTGCTCAAAGAGGCGGGAAATGGCAGACTCGATCAAAGGTCTCTAATGAAACGGAACTTAGGCGCCACGCTTGTGGCGTTGGGAATCTTTTTCATGAAGCATTTCGCTTGGGCCGCCGATCCCCGCGAAGGCAAAATTGCGCGCCTTGGTTTTGATCTTCACTATCGTCTTTTTGGACAGGGAAAGCCCTTGCTGGTGCTTTCGGGCGGGCCCGGGTTCGACTGCGATTACATGGAGCCGGTCGCGCGCGAACTGGCCTCTTCAAACCTGACGATTCTGGTGGAGTTGCGGGGAACCGGGCGATCGCGTCCGCTGGAAATCAACCGCCGGACCGTTAACCTCAAACTGTACCTCGCCGACCTGGAAGCCCTGCGGGAAAGCCTGAAGCTCGATCGCTGGATGGTGCTCGGACACTCGGCAGGAGCAAACCTGGCGATGAATTATGCCATGGCGTTTCCGGCGCGTGTCGAAGCGCTGGTGCTGGTGGATTCCGGGCCGGTGCGCCAATCTCTGGTGGGGGCGATGAGGGACAACATCTTTTCCCGCCTCACTCCGGAGCAAGCGGCGGCGGCCAAGCGCGCGCCGTCATTCCAGACCCTGCTACCTGGGTATTTCTACGATCACGAAAAGGCCGCGAAAATGGCCGCTGCGTTCCGCACGGAGTCGTATCACGATGACGTGGGGCAGTTGATGGCGGCCGATCAAATGGCTCCCGGAATGGATCTGCGGCCCGCTCTCAAGCGCCTCTCACTGCCGGCCCTGGTGATCGCCGGCCGCCAGGATCCCATCGACCCGGGCATGCAAGAGGAAATTCACCTCGCCCTGAAAAACTCGCGGCTTGTGCTCTTGGACCCTTGCGGGCACTTTTCCTGGCTCGAACAACCCGCCGCGCTGTATAGCGCCATCCGCGAATTCCTCGCCGAAAATCGCCGATGAGGCCATGCGCCTTCCCCATAATTCTGAATACCCCGCCATGAGACGTTTCACTCGTGCAGTGTCTGAAATGGCTGCGGAAAAACTCGTTGGGGCTGTCATTCTGACCTCCGTGAAACGTGGTGAGTCCCGCGAAGCGGGATAACGTGAGTAGCCGTAGGTGAAACCTACGGGAAGGGAAGCCAAGAGATCGTTCCGGCCCTGGAGGGGCCGAACCTTCGTCGGGTCAATCCGTCGGCTGACGGATTGGGTGGTCGGGTGGGTTTTGCTATCCGCAGGTTCACACCTGCGGCTACTCACGGTTGGCCCCTGCCGGGGCCTGCCACGGTTCCATCAATCCTCTCCTACGGTAGCCGTTTCTGGCATCATCGACAACCGCCCTTCGGCTATCCATGCTCAGAATGACGGCACGGAAGCGTTTCTGCGCAGCGCGTGAAATCGCAAATCGACCTTGCCCACTTGTGCGGGGACCCGGTCGGATGTAGATTACTCACCCGTTGGAGCGTCGAAGCAAAAATACCGGGTTATGTCGTAGTCCAAGTGGAGTGTTCCCGTGTCACTGAACCAGCGCGGCGCAATGGATCCCCCTCAGGTCGTCAGGACGTTGCGGCTCGTTTTCGCCTCGATGACCCCTCCCGATCGAACGTTTCAATTCGGCCTCACGCTAATGGGAATCGTGACGGCGTCAGTGGTTCTCTATCTGCGTTTTGTTCGCATCGCCGGGCTGTACTCCCCCATTGAGCCGATGGATGATAAGACGCTGGCCACCCAAGCCTGGACCTATTACATCCTCTGCTACGTTTTTTCTGAAGCTACAGCTCTGTTCGGTTTCGTCTTGGCGTTCATGCGCGGCGACCCTAAGCTCTACGTCCCCTTGTATCTGGGGGGTATGCTGCTGATGCTGCTATGCTATCCGCGACACCCTGCGAACGAGTCCCAATGAAGAACCGTAGGGCGCCTGCCGGCCCCTGCCGCCCGCGCATAGTGCAAACGTCTTTTGTGGAGGAGCAAACTCATGGACCGACGAAGATTCGTGCGCGATTCATTGATCTCCGTGGCGGGATTGTCGAGACTACTCACTAACCCTGCGCAGAACGGGTCGGTGCTATGGGGCGCGGCCGCTGCCGGTGGGCGTTCTGTAGAACCGGGCGCCACAAATCTTTTCCGCACGAATCTTCCCGGGTCAAAATGGGTGCAGTTTTCCGCCGCAGGTTTTTCTCATCCCGTCACGGGAGTGATTTACCGCAAAGCCCAACCCGCCACGAACGGGATGCCGCTCGGCGGCGTGGACACCGGTTGCATCGACCTTGAGACCAGCGGCTTGTGGGGTTACAGCACCATTTTCAACAGTCACGTGCCGCGCCGCGGCCCCCTCAATCTGCCCTTCCTGGGACTCAGCGTGGGCGGGCAAACCTGGGTGATGTGCGATCCCAAGCAAATCAAGCAATACCAAACGACAGACGGCATCATTCCCGTCGAGCCCTATAACACCGAATTGCAACTCGGCGACGTTCGTGTGCCGAATGAAATTCACTACTGGGGACACTACCCCGTGGTGGACATGGAATTTGAGACAGACGCTCCCATCAGCGTGGGCTTGCGGGCGTGGTCACCTTTTCTTCCCGGTGACATCAACGCTTCGCTGCTGCCCGGCATGGTCATAGAGGTTCATATGCGCAATGCCAGCGCCTCCGCGCAGCAAGGGACCCTGGCGTTCAGCTTCAACGGTCCGTCGCACAAAGAGGCCGACGCGGATCATTTCTCCCGCCACCCCCTGGAAGGTCCGGCGGAACAACTGACCGGTGTGGTGGTGAACGGGGGGTGGACGAGCACTCCCCTGATGGCGCCGCGGGCCAGCTACGCCTTGGGGGTTGTGGGGAAAGAAAAAGTCCGGCTGGGCGGGGAACTCGGCAAGGACGGGGAAGCCTGGGCGAAGATCGCGCAGCAGCTCCCAGAGGTAGCGCCCAACCATAGCGGTTCCTCCGCGGCAGTGGATTTTGAACTCCCTTCCGGGGCAAGTCGCGTCGTCAGGTTTTTAGTAACATGGCACAGTCCCCAATGGAAGGGCGGAGGGCATCCCGCCTCAGACAGGGGAGATACGTTTACCCACATGTACGCTCTCAGGCATCGCAGTGCGCGCGCGGCGGCGCTGCTCCTGGCGCGCGAGCACGCTTCGCTACTGCGGCGAATCCTGGCGTGGCAGGAGGTGATTTATTCTGACCCTACGCTTCCCGGCTGGCTGCAAGATTCGCTCATCAATAACCTGCATTTGATTGCGGAAACCGGCCTGTGGGCGGCGGCCGAATCGCCGCTGCCGCATTGGATGCGCCCCGAGGACGGCTTGTTCGGCATGGATGAGTGCCCGCGCGGCTGTCCGCAAATCGAGTGCATCCCGTGCAGTTTCTATGGAAACATTCCGGTGGTTTACTTTTTCCCGGAGTTGGCGCTATCCACTTTGCGTGGATACAAGGGCTACATGTACCCCGAAGGCGCGGTGCCTTGGATTTTCGGCGGCGCCACAGGTGGTACCCCTCCTCTGAATATGAACACGCCCACGCGTGGTTACCAACTGACCCTCAATGGGCTTTGCTATGCCGCCCTGGTGGACCGCTACGCTCTCTGCTGGGGCCACGAAAAGGGTTTCGCGGAGGAATTTTACGAGTCGGTGAAGCGCAATACCATCTTCACGATTAACCTCCGGCCCGAATACGCGATGGGCGACCGGGTCATCAGCATGCCCACGGGGAATGAAGGCACGGAGTGGCTTGAAGCCGACAAGCCGGGATGGTCAGGAATGGTGGCGCACGTGGGTGGCCTGCACCTGGCCGAACTGCGGATCGCGCAGAAGATGGCCGAGCAGGTCGGCGACCAGGACTTCGCCCGCCAGTGCCGTGAGTGGATTGAAGCCGGCACGACATCCATGGAAACCAAGATGTGGACCGGCAGTTACTACCTGAATTTTTGGGAGCCAGAGTCCGGGACCAAATCCGATTTGGTTTTTGGCTACCAGATGGATGGGCAATGGGTGGCGGATTTCCACGGCCTCTCCCCGGTTTTCCGGCCTGACCGCGTGACGCGAACGCTTGAAACCATCAAGCGTTGCAACGTGGCGCTAAGCAAGACGGGGGCGTCGAATTACGCGCACGCCGACGCCAGCCCCGCGCCCGTGGGCGGCTACGGCACTTACAGCTACTTCCCGCCGGAAGTCCTGATGCTCTCCATGACTTACATGTACGCGGGGCAGCGCGAATTTGGGCTGGATTTGGCGCGCCGCTGCTGGGAGAACATCACTTGCACCTGGCGCTATACCTGGGACGCCCCCAACATCATGCGCGGGGACAAGGACACAGGTGAGTCCGTCTACGGCCACGACTACTACCAGGACATGATGCTCTGGTCCCTGCCCGCCGCCGTGGCAGGCCAGCCCATGGACGGGGTGGTGAAACCCGGGGGATTGGTGGACCGCATTCTTAAGGCGGTAGGTGGTAGGTAGGAGAAAGGTAGGTGGTAGGTCGTAGGTGGTAGGTGGGGAAAGGGTAGGTGGTAGGTTGTAGGTGGTAGGTAGGGAAAAAGGTAGATGGTAGGTTGTAGGTGGTAGGTGGGGAAAGGGTAGGTGGTAGGTAGGGAAAAAGGTGGATGGTAGGTCATAGGTGGCAGATAGGGTGATGGAATTGGGGGAATGGAATCGAGGCGCGACGCCCACATGCCACCTACGACCTACCACCTACAGTTCTTTGAGGCGCGATGCCCCACATACCACCTACGACCTACCACCTACCTCTTCCCCACCTACCACCTACCGTTAAAATGCGAAGGAGATCCAATGACTCGACGTGATTTTCTGGCGACATCGATGGTTTGCCTGGTTCCTCCCCACCAGCGCGTTTCGCGCGAAATTTTTATCCGTTCCCCCGGCAAGGGCACGGCGGTGGGAGCCTGCGCGTTCTATGCGCAAGCCTCAGGTGGCGCCATGGTCTCCGTGGAGGCGCGCTCGAGCCGCTCCGATACCATCGACGTCGCCTACTGCCGGCATTCGACAGACTACGGCCGCACCTGGAGTCAACCCACCGAAAAAAAGATTCGCGAGAAACGTCCGGAGGGCACTTGGAGGCTGGCTCCACGCGCTGGTTACGTGGATCCCAAGACCGGGCGGTACATCGAGTTTTGGAACGAAGGCGTTCTGCCAACGGACGATCCGATGGAAGGGATGCGGCAGTGGAGGATCTTCTACTCTCTACAGGAGCCCCGCCCCGTGTATTACCACAACCTGGAGGAAGTCCGCCTTGAGGTGGTGCAGAAGGGAAAGGAGTTCGACGCGCGCCATCCGCTTCCCGGCGTCTACACTGGGAAGAACTGCGTGATGCTGGGCGATGTTCCCTCATTGCCCATCACTCTAAAGGACGGCTCCATTCTTCTGCCAGTCCAAATCGCCCCTCTCGGTCCGGACGGCAAGCTGTACAACCCTGGTGGTGGTTACACTTACACAGATGTGGCGATATTGCATGCCCGATGGAAAGGAAAGCATTTGGTTTGGCGCATGGCGGAACTGATCAAAGGCGACCCGGCCCGAACCACACGCGGCATGATTGAGGGAACGCTTGCGACCCTGGCCGACGGCCGGCTGATCGTGGTGATGCGCGGGTCCAACGACCGAAAACACGACCTACCTGGCTATCGCTGGATTTCCTATTCCCACGACGGCGGCTGGCACTGGACGGCGCCGATACCTTGGACTTACACTTCTGGCGATTTGTTCTATTCCCCCAGTTCCTGCTCCCAGCTCTTGCGCCACTCGAATGGCAAGCTCTACTGGCTGGGGAATATTAGCGGCAGCAATCCGCGGGGGAATTTGCCGCGCCGTCCGTTCTACGTGGGCGAGGTTGATCAGAACACGGGCCTGCTGATCCGCGCGAGCTTAATCCTGGTGGATGATCGGCAGCCGGGCGAAGATGAGGGTCTGATGCTGTCGAACTTCTATGCTCGCGAGGATCGTGAGACACGTCAGATCGCACTGCACATGACCCGGATGTTCGCCTTCAAGGACGGCTGGGTGGGCGACGCATTCCTTTATCGGATCGAAGTCTAGGAGTATGCTCATCAGTTGAGGGTTTTGACTCATGGTGATGCCTGAACGGGACTCTCTTCACCAACTCGTGGATACGTTGCCCGAAGCCGCACTGGAAGCGGTCGAGCGGGCGCTACAACACTTTCAGACCTGGCCGCCGGAGATGCCCCGTGATGCTCAGAACATGCAGAAGCGGATGAAGGAACTCATCGCCGAACGTACCGCGCAAAGGGGCGGAAGGAGCAGAATGGGCAGTGGGAGCCTCATAGGCGACGGTGACTGTGTAATGTCGGGGAGCGGATCAAAAGATGGGGCTGAAGTCACCATCGAACTTCGCCGGTTCCGTGGTCATGAGTTGCAGATTGAAAGGCGGCTCGGAGTTTCTAGGGACAAACGCAAGCTGTTGTATGCTCTGCTCATTAAGGGGCCTGACGGAAAAGAAGCGCATCGTGAAATCGAATTCGATCTTGCCGACGATTGACCCCTCTATTGTAAGGACCAATTGAAAGAGTAGGAGTCACCATGCCTGACCGAGATTCCATCCATAAACTGGTTGATAGTTTGCCAAAAGAGGCACTCGAAACGGCTGAGCGGATACTGCAGTCCAGTCAGACGTGGCGGCCGGAGCCGCCTCGCGATGTTCCGAGGATGCGTGCGAGCGTGAAGGAACATTTTGCGAGTGATCCGGGCGAGGACATCGAACACATCGAGCATGTAAGGACCATTTTAGCGAGGAGGGGAATCAAGGCGCCTGAAGGGTTCCCAAGTCTTGACGACGCATTCCGGGAGGCGTCGGGAGATGCATTGGAGGGCGAGACATTAGTCACATACAGAATTTGGCGTTTTCAATGGCATGAATTGGAGATCGAAGAGCGGTTCCGCATTTCTGAAGACGAACGCAAATTGCAGTACTCCCAGCAAATTCAAGGTCCCAAAGGGAAGAAAGAGAGTTTCGAAA
>JBEKAD010000217.1:0-8047 GCA_050018435.1 Terriglobia bacterium | reverse complement strand
CACCAATGAAGATAGGGCTTTAACTGCGGTCGTGTTCTCCCACAGCATATCCCTGACCCTCACTCATGCCAAGTCACAGACTATTCAATCCGGCCCCCGGCCGGTGGCTGGGCTGCCTACTGTCTTGATCCCCGCTGCCCACTTCGCCGATCGCCGGCGGCGGGATTCTCCCCGAGGGGGGAGTCTTGTGCAGTTCCGCGTTAAGCAGGGCGCCAAGCAGCACATCGAGCGAGTCGAGAACGCGCTTGCCGGACGTTTGAATCAGATAGTTCGCCATGCGCAGCAATTGCAATTGGCGTGGGTTGTAACTTTCCCCGCCGGGATAAACCCGCTTTCCGTGGCTGGAATGGAGCAGGTTGAGGATGCAGGTCCCCGATGAGGTGATAACGCACTGCAACGTGCCCAGTTGGGTGGCGCGCTCCTGGAAGATCTCGCTCATCGGCACCCCAAGGGCCAAGGCGATCTTGCTCAGGGTATGGGGACGAGGTTCCAGGTGGCGATTCTCGATGCGCGAAATGTACGAGGCCGCCAAGCCGGTGCGATCGCTTAACTGCCGCTGGGACAATCCCTTCTGGTTCCGAAGCTGAATAATGCGCGTGCCGATGCTCATGCGGGAACCTCCTCTTGACCAAACCGCCTAAATCTTAACACATATGTAATAAAAAGGCTTCAAGGACCTGATTTCCTTGACACTCCTGTAAAGGAGAGTATCGTTGACTCGGGACCAAGAAGAAGGGGAACGGTTCTCAGTCCAGGGAAGCAGTTCCGGAATCCTGTCGGTCCCGCCGCCAACGCGAGGCGGCAGGCAGCGCGAGGAAAGAGAAAAGGCCACATGCGGTGGCCGACTCGGCGCTCCAGGTTTGGATGCAAAGCGGGCTAGAGGTCGAACGAGTCGCCCCGTGGTCGGCCAGACAGGAAAGCGCCCGACCTGAAAAAGCCCGATTCTTGGCGGCAGGGTTCCGAATATTTCAAGTTTTGGTAGGAGGAAAAGCAGGCAGAACGGAAAGCGTCTGTGCTACCAGCGAGCCCACCGACCCGTCCGGGAATTGTTAAGCAACCCCACAATCCTGCCTGATAAGCCCTGAGCCGGACGGGTCTTTCCTTTTACAGCCCACCATGTAAACCATTTCCGGTCATTTGATGAACTTCCAGTTCGCTGCGGATCGAATATGGGGGCGGCATGCGAAGCTCTTGCCCCTGCCGGACATGACACGCTCGACGTGCGCGGCATGGGCGCGCCATATTCGTAAGGGTATAACCGCCATTTCAATATTGTGCAGCGAGCCGCAGAGGCGCTATGTTGCTAAGCGCTCGCGGACCAGCACGGGCAGAAAGCATGGAGAAGAACTTATGCGGGTGTTAGTGACGGGCGGCGCGGGCTACATTGGGAGTCACACTGCCAAGGCGTTGGCAAAAGCTGGCCACGAACCTCTGGTTCTGGATAATCTCAGCTCCGGGCATCGCTGGGCGGTGAAGTGGGGGCGTCTCTTTGACTGGGACCTCGCGGATACGGAAGTGCTTCCCCAGTTTCTGGAAAAGGAGCACGTGGAAGCCGTCTTGCATTTTGCCGCGAGTTTGCTGGTTAGCGAATCCGTCCAGGAACCCAGAAAATACTTTTGGAACAACGTCGTCAACACGCTACGCCTGTTGGATGCCATGCTGGAAGCAGGAGTGAAGCGGATCGTTTTCTCTTCCTCCGCGGCAGTCTACGGCTATCCGCAGAAGGTCCCGATTCCGGAGGATCATCCCAAAGAACCGGTGAATCCCTACGGCGAAACCAAGCTGGCAATGGAGCGCGCCCTCCAGTGGTACGGAAACGCTTATGCCTTGAGATGGGTCGCATTGCGATATTTCAACGCGGCGGGAGCGGATCCGGGCGGCGAGTTAGGCGAAAGCCACGACCCGGAAGCCCACCTGATTCCCTTGATCATACAGGCCGCGCTCGGGCGGCGGCCGCACGTCGAGATCTACGGCACGGATTATCCTAGCCCCGACGGCACCGCCATCCGCGACTACATTCACGTTACGGATTTGGCCGACGCCCACTTGCAGGCGCTGGACTACCTCGCCGACGGTGGCGAAAGCCGCGCGCTAAACTTGGGTACAGGCCAAGGCTACTCCGTCTGCGAGGTCATCAAGGCTGTGGGGAGAATATCCCCCCACCCCATACCATTCCGCGAAGGGCCGCGGCGCGCGGGCGATCCGCCGGTGCTGGTTGCAGATGCGAGCCATGCAGATAAGGCTCTTGGTTGGAAACCCCAGCATTCCGGACTGGAAGCCATCATTCAGGATGCTTGGAATTGGCATTCGAAAGGCGACCCAGAAAAGTGAACCGCCGCAGCACTGACGGTCCGCCCCGCGAAAGAGGAAACGCCCAGTTTTCACCTGCAAAAGTCGAAGCGTGGGCGTACGGGGACATTTGCGAGATACGGACACTCCCCGGTGCAGTCTCGAAAGGGATCGCAATCCAAATGACACCAGCACCAGCCGGCTGCTGCAACCAAAGACGTAAAGTCAGCCCCACACCCACAAAGGCCTTTCTCCACCGTTTCCGTCGCCGGGATACCAATCATCCTGATGGCTACCTCCCCTGGATGATTGCCTGCCGCGGCAAACTCAGGATATATTTCCGAGTTCCTTCCAGACCCTTTAGAAAAGGGTTCGGATGTCGTGACCAAACTGGGAAATCTGAGAGGCAGTATAGTCGATCGAGGCCATCATGATTAGTACGACTCGTCTCTGCCGGTGGGCTCAGACGTTGTTCCTCATCGCTGTTTCGGCTTCGAGTATGGGAGCGCAAGAGGTCGCGGGTGCGGCAAAGAATCTGCCCCCTCTGCCTGCGGAAGTCCCCGGGAGCGCCACGCTTTACTCAGTATCGATCCTGGGTGATCTCGACGGGCGGCAAGCAACCTGGACAACGCCGGACGGTAAGCTCCACGCCTTTTTTCAAATGGACGATCGTGGTCGCGGGGCAAGAGTAATTAGTACCATCACGCTCGATGGGGAGGGGATTCCCGTCGCCGAAACCATCCGAGGTGTCGACTATTGGCGGTCGCCGGCAGATGAGGACTACTCGCTCCAGGGAAATACGGCGCGATGGAAAAACAGAGTCGAACAGGGGGAAAAGAAAATCCTCGGACGGGCCTTTTATGCTTCCATGAACGGTGCTCCCATAGACCTGGCGCTACTGGCGCACACCGCGTTGGTGAACGGCGGGGAGATACCTTTATTGCCGGAAGGTAAAGCCCAGGTGCGGAGTGTAAGCGACTGCGACATTGAAGCTTCGGGCCAGAAGAAGCACGTCGTCTTGTATTCGGTCGCGGGGCTGGGTTTGTCCCCGAACTATGTCTGGCTGGATGAGGACAACACGTTCTTTGCCGCCACGGACGGATGGGCCATGACGACCCGGCAAGGCTGGGAATCTACGCGCGAGGCACTGCAAAAGGTCCAGAACGAAGTCATCCAGGCGCGCTCGGCCGAGCTTGCCGGGGAGTTCGCACACCCAGCGCCGAAGGGCATCGTTTTCACTCACGCGAATCTCTTTGATGCAACCACTGCTGCGATCGTTCCTGATCAAAATGTGACCGTCATGGGTAATCGCATTCGCGCCATGGGAGCGCCAACCCAGGTTACGGCGCCCGCCGGCGCGGAGGTGATCGACGCCGCCGGCAAGACACTGCTTCCGGGTCTTTGGGACATGCACGCCCACGTGACCGACAACCAGGGCATGTTGAACCTGGCCGCGGGCGTGACCACCGTGCGTGACATGATGAACGATACGGAAACCCTTCTCGCGCGCCGGAAGCGAATCGAAGCCGAGACCGAGATTGGCACGCGCATCCTCTTGGCGGGCGTCATCGAGAGTCCCGGACCCTACCAAGCCCCAACGAAAGTGCTGGTGACCACGGAATCAGAGGCACGCGCCGCGGTAGACAACTATGTGCGCCTCGGCTACTCACAGATCAAGATTTACAGCTCGGTGAAACCGGAGTTGGTACCCGCCATCATCGACGAAGCACACCAGCAGGGACTGCGCGTCAGCGGTCATATTCCCGCGGGAATGACCGCCTCGCAATGCGTTGAACTCGGTTTCGATGAAATCCAGCATTCGATTTATCTCATGCTGAATTTTTGGCCGGAAGTCAAGGACACGAACACCTCCCGGCGCATCACCGAAGTCGCCCGGCGCGGCGCGGACTTGGACCTCAACTCGCCGCAAGTTCAGAGCTTTATCAAGCTGCTGCAAGAGCGCCACATCACGCTCGATCCGACGCTGAACTTCTCGGAGGCGATGTTCCTTAACCGCCCTGGGGAAATTCCGCTGGGCTATCGACCGGAGGCCAAGCGGCTGCCCCCGCTGGTGCGGCGCTGGCTGATGACCAGCTTCGGGCTGACCCCACCGCCGGGCATGGACGAGCGCTATCGTCAGTCGTTTGCGAAGATGATGGAGCTGGTGGGAAAGCTGTATCGCGCCGGCATTCCTATTGAAGCCGGCACCGATACCGTAGCAGGGTTCGGGCTTCAGCGCGAGCTGGAGTTGGACGTTCTGGCGGGGATACCGCCCGCCAAGGTTCTTCAGAACGCCACGCTCAATGCCGCCAGGATTATGAAGCAGGATAGCCAACTCGGGTCGATTGCCCCCGGTAAGCTGGCGGACATGACGCTGGTCGACGGGAATCCCCTGGCAAACATCAGCGAGGTGCGAAAGACCATCCTGGTGGTGAAGAACGGCGTGATCTATAAGCCGGCAGAATTGTACACGGCGCTGGGTATCCAGCCGTAGGAAGGGGGGTGAGAAATCCGGGTTAGAGGTACCCCAATTCTTTCCCCAGAGCGCAGAGCTGGGTTCCATCGACGAAGAGTTCGGCTTGCCTTGCGTCGTAGCCGTGCTCGAGGGTGCGGCGCAAATGGAGGGCGGCAATTTCGGCAAGGTGCTGGTCACTCAAATACTTTTGTTCCTTCTCCCGCAGTTCGGTAAGTGCGGGACAGGAAATAGAGACCATAGCGTGCTGCCCGTCGACAAGAAAGACGCAATCGATAGTATCGCTATGCCGGGTGGCGATGGCAGCGAACAGATGCACAAATCGAACCTTAACTGGTTCTGCGAGTGCTCGCGAACTGACTTCAAAGGGCGTCACAATATAGCTCATAATGTGATATACCTTGGCGGCCGGAGTTGAGACCCTGCGTGCTGGTAAACTCCACATAATAAACCTGCTTCCGCACGCAGACAAATCGAGCTGGACCAAACGCTCGTCAACCCTTTTCCCGGCGCGATCCCGGCGCTGATTCTATGCAACCTTTAGGGCGTTGCCGACGTCTAATCCAGTAACTCTATTCTATCGACTACCTGGGGAAGTGGGTAGTCCTGGGTTTCGCGAATTATCCACTTCCCCCTTCCTATTCTCGATAAAATTCTTAATCCCAGCAGTGACGAGGACGGGCGGTGAGAACGTGCATGTTCGGTTAGGTAGTGACTCATTTTGAAGCGGACGGGCCTCAGCCTAGTTCCCCGAAGGGGAACACTATCATTAGCCGCAGGTGAAACCTACGGGGAAGACCGGAGAATTCGGTTCCGGCCCTGAAGGGGCCGAACCGTTCGACCCCGTCAGGATCGAAAGGATTCCTTTCATTGCCGTCTCGATCCGTAGGTTTCACCTACGGCTAATGATTTTCCTCCCCTCCGGGGAGGGCCGGGGGGGGGGCGCGGGGCCGCGCCCGGTCAGGCTATCAATCCTGAAGAGGATTGCGTCTTGCTTATGTCAAAATGAGTCACTGCGTTCGGCTAAAATCGGTTTGCACCGAGCGTGAAGAAGCTATATACTGCCCGTCCTCGCGCTTTACCACATTCCCAAAAGGGTTAAGTTGAGTCTCGCATATTCGCGAGAGGGGCCGATTTTCAGGAACCACCACGGAGAGATCACACATGAACCTGATCAGGGAGATTGACGAACTAAGTTGTGATTTCTGTACACCCCTCGAACCCCAGGGGGTGATGGAGGCGCTCGTCACGCGCCTCGTAAATCGTTACGCGATGGCCGCTGCCGGCATCTGGCGCCTGAATGCCGGCCAATCGGACCTTTCGCTTACGGCCTCCGCCGGCGGCCCAGCGTTTCCAGCCTCATTGCACGAGATCTCCGCAAGCCATTCTTTGCTGGGAAGGGCCGCGCAAGCGAAGTTGCCGCAGGTCTATCAGGGATCGGCGGCGGAGGGAGACGAATTGGCGCGATGGGCGGAACAAAACCAGTTCCGCTTTTTGAGCGCCTACCCGCTGGCGGATGAGTCCAAGACCTCCGGTGTCCTGTTGCTGGCCGCCACCGAAACGCCTGACGAGTCGCTGTTGGCGCTCTTCGGTTTGCACGCACGGCTGGCTTCCATCGCCTTGCGCGACGCAGAATTATTCGTGGGCGCGCAGCAGAATTTGGACCGGCTTCAGCTCATGGTTGAGGCCAGCAAGGTATTCAACTCCACGCTGGACCTCTCTGAACTCTTAGGCAAGATTCTGGATGTGGCCAAGACCCTCACCAAAGCCGAGCGCGGAACCTTGTTCCTGATCGATGAAAAGACCGACGAGATCTGGTCGTTGATCGCCCAGGGAATGGAGAAGCAGGAAATTCGCCTTCCGCGCGGACGAGGGATCGCCGGCCATGTCGCGCTGACTGGTGAAATCGTCAACATTCCCGATGCCTACGCCGACGACCGCTTCGATCCGGAGGTCGACAAGCGCACGGGATTCCGCACCCACAATATCCTGACTCTGCCCATTCGCAACAAGGCCGGTAAAATCGTCGCCACCCTGCAACTGCTGAACAAGGCGGCCGGGAGTTTCACCGACGAGGACACGGATGTCCTGCTGACGTTGTCGGGACAGATGGCGATGAGTCTCGAAAACGCCCAGCTTCAC
This sequence comes from Terriglobia bacterium, assembly GCA_050018435.1. GTDB lineage: Bacteria > Acidobacteriota > Terriglobia > UBA7540 > UBA7540 > Bog-366. Next base: position 1,143 of record JBEKAD010000217.1, on the reverse strand, counting down.
CGTGATCTCTTGGAAAAAGAGCGCCTGGAACGCGAAATGGCGTTGGCCCGCGGCATTCAGCACAGCCTGCTGCCGGAGACGAGTCCCGTCATTCCGGGCTTCGACATCGCGGTGCTGAACGAACCCTGCTTTGAAGTGGGCGGCGACTACTACGATTTCCTGAGCCTGGGACCCAACACCCTGCTGGTGGTCATCGCCGACGTCGAGGGTAAGGGCATCAGCTCCGCCTTGGTGATGTCGAACCTGCAAGCCACCCTGCGGGCGCTCGTCCTGCATCTGCACTCGCTCAACGACATCGCCGAATCCGTAAACAGGATGATCCTGCACGATACGCGCGGCGAAAAATACATGACCATGTTCATGGGACTCATTGACACGCGCCGGAAGGCGATTCACTACATTAACTGTGGGCACGTTCCTCCCGTCATCGTGCGGCCCGGCAGTGAACCCCTTCAGCTCACCGAGGGGGGTATGGTGATCGGCCTCTTCGAAAACGTTCAGTTCGACCGCGGCCACGTGCAATTCCAACCCGGCGATATCCTGCTCCTGTGCACGGATGGCATTACCGAAGCCATGGATGTGCAGAGCGAAGAGTTTGGCCTGGAACGGCTCGTCGCCAGCGTCGGCCAGATGCCCGAACGAAAGGCCAAAGAGATCATCCTCAAGGTGTGCGACGACGTGACCGAATACTCCAAGGGAGGAACGCATATGGACGATAAGGTGATACTGGCCATCAAAATCGTTAACGAAGCGTGAAATGCCAGAGGATTAAGGATTTAGGATTTAGGATTCAGCACTCAGCGCTCAGCTTTAAGCATTCAGCCTTTAGAATTCAGCTTTCTGCCTTGTGCTTACTGCCTTCTGCCTACTGCTTACTGCCTTCTGCTTTCCGTGAGCGTCAGCTTGACGGGCTTTCCCTCTCCGAATTTCCTCGTGAACCAGTCTTCCATATCGGTGCGCAGGCCGTTCGTGTCCACCTGGAAACTCACTTCCAGCACGCCGTCCGCCACCGGCAGCGTCTCATCAAAGGCCTCGCGGCCGGTGAAACTTCGCATGCAGAAACTATCCAACCATTCCAGGGGGCAAGCACGCAGGCCCTCCCTACTGGCGATTTCGACGCGAATCTTCCTTGCGAACACGAAT
>JBEKAD010000216.1:0-8050 GCA_050018435.1 Terriglobia bacterium | reverse complement strand
CGCCAGCAGAGCCCGCTTCCGCTTCGCCGGCTGACCGCCATTCTGAAACTGCCCGCGGACCCTTGTCAAGCGCGGGCAAAAAACTGCTTGACATGGCATCGCGGTTTCAGAGATGGCTACCCACTGTCAAGGGAAAAAGTACCGAACCCATGCTCTTTTTGGAAGCTATCCATTCGTCACTATTTTGGAGATTTGTGACGCCCATGTTGAAAACACTTAGCTTATCCCTGCCGGCAGCACCAAAACCGGCGAAGAGCGTGGAAGTTGGGCTAGATCCGCACTTGGCAGCGCTTTACGCCATTGCCCTCGGTCTTGAACCAGAGCAAGGCTTTCTTGCTGTTCTTGCACCAGTCTTTCACATCAGCTTCAAACGTGGGGCAGTCGGCGACACATTCCAGGATGTCGCCGGCTTTCAAGGACATTGCTTCCAAGGACATCTTCAATCGTGGTTGAGGGCACTGGAGCCCTTTGCAGTCAAGTTGCTTTGTCATGTTTTGAGTCTCCGTTGGGTTTGGGGATGAACTGCCTGTGAAGTGGTCCCAATTTTCTGATCGTCTCAGTCATTTCTGTTACCACTTGCACGAACTTGTCGCCTTCGCCGGCCGAAACATAGTCGAAGCGGCATCGCTCTTCTGCAATGCCTTCCTGCTTGAGCAGGTGCAGCAGCATGCGGTGACGCTGGGTCGCCCGGAAGTTTCCCTCTTTATAGTGGCAATCGCCAAAGTGGCATGCCAGGATCAACACCCCGTCGGCTCCCTTCTCATAGGCCTGGAGCACGAACTGCGGGTCCATTCTTCCACTGCACATGAATCTCACCACCCGCACGTTAGGCGGGTAGGGGGTTTGAGCCAAGCCCGCCTTATCGGCCCCGGCGTAAGAGCACCAGTTGCACAAAAACCCCACAATCGTGGGCTCGAAATTATCCTGTCGGATGTTCATGTTTTCCGCAGTCACTGTAAGACCCCCTCGATTTCTGCTGAGATCTGGGCCATGGTGAAGTGGTTTCCCTCCATCGCCCCCGACGGACACGCCGCCACGCAAGTTCCGCAGCCGTGGCAGAGCAGCGGGTTCACCACCGAAACCTGGTGATCAAGATCGAAGCCAATAGCCTTGTACGGGCACACTCCACGGCATACCTGGCACCCGGAACAAGCATCCTCTCGAACCTGCGCGGTGATGGGCTCGATTTTAAGCTTCTTGCCCGTAGCCAGTTGCGACAGCACGTACCCAGCCGCGGCCATTCCCTGATTCATGGAGCCCTGAATGTCTTTCGGGGATTGGCACGTGCCTGCCAGGAAGATTCCTTTGATCTTGCTTTGGCCCGAGTCCGCCCGACCATGCAGCTCACCAAAGAATCCGAACTTATCAAGGCCAGCCTGGACCATTGCCGCCAGGCGCTTCGACCCCTCGGAGGGAACAATCGCCGGGCAAAGCACGACCATATCCGCTTCCAATTCGCACTCGGCCCCCGCATCAGGGTAGCGGAGGTGGTTCGTGCCATTCGCCGCTCGGACCTTGATATCCGCGAGATTGCTATAGCGGATAAACTGGGCGTGCGGGTGGGCCATGGCGCGCGCCAATAACCCACACTCCTCCTTGCCGGGGGTCACGAGCTCGCGGTGGAAGTGGAAGACGTTCGCCTCGGGCAGCTTGTGGTGCACAAGCTGATTGAATTTGAAGGCGTACTGGCAACAGACCCCCGAACAATAGGGTTTGTGGCGCTCGTCCAAACTCCCCACGCAGTGCAGGATGGCCACGCTGCGGGGTGGCGTGCCGGCGCGCGTCAGCAGCTTGCCGCCGGTGGGTCCGCTGGCGGAGAGCAGCCGTTCGAACTCCAGGCTGGTGTAAACTTCGCCACCCTTCCCATACGCCAGGTTGGGAAAAACCGTGCAATCGTAGAGACTTGACCCCACCGCCAGGATGATGGCGCCGACGTTCCTTTCGAGGGTCTCCTCCTGATCATCAAAATTGACAGTGCCCTCGACGGGGCAGGCCGTTCGGCAGAGGGTGCAATCCTCTCCCTTCGCCCGCAGGCAGGCTTGCATGTCGATGGAGGGGGCGTTGGGCAATCCCCCCTTCAGGGCAAACGCCATGGCCTTCCGCTGATTGAGGCCACAATTGAACTCGTCGGGTGTAGAGACCGGGCAGGGGCCGACGCACTCATTGCATCCGATGCATTTCCCGATACCCACGAAGCGGGGAGCTTGGCGGATCTTGACCGTGAAATTGCCGCAGTAGCCCACCACCTCGGCCACCTCGGAGAGCGTGAGGATCTCGATGTGCTTGGACTGGAATATTTCTACCTCCAGCGGTTCCAGCATGCAAGGGCCACACTCGAGGTTGGGAAACAAGTCTTCGTAGCGGACGGGCAGGCCTCCCACCACGGGTTTTTTTTCCACCAGGATGACCTTCCGTCCAGATTCCGCCAGCGCCAGCGCCGATTTCAGGCCAGCGGGCCCCGCGCCCACGACCAGCACATCCGGGCTGATCTCAATCTCCTTTTCTTCCAGCGGAGCGTGAAGGCTCACCCTCTTGGCGGCGCCCCGAATGTAATGCACCGTCTTTTGCGTGGCCTGCTCCGGGTCCGCCGTCACCCACGCCACCTGCTCGCGCACGTTCACCATTTGCATCAAGTAGGGATTAATCTGGGCGGCGGCAACGCACTCCCGGAACGTCCGCTCGTAATCACGCGGCGAACAGGCGGAGATCACCACGCGATCCGGCTTTTCGTCTTTCAAATCCTGCTCGAGGAAAGTCTTGCCCTCTTCCGAACAGAGATACTCGCAGGATTTGCAGTAGGCAACGTTGGGGAGAGCGAGGACTTCCTTTTCCACCCTTTCCGGATCAATCTTCTCGGCGATGTTGGTGCCGCACTTGCAAAAATAGACGCCAATCTTCATGGCTGCTCCCCTCCCGATGCGGGAATTCGCTTCTTTAGGTCGATCTGCCGCATCACTCCCTCGACCACCTTGGGGACGGCCCGCTTGACGTCCCGGGTCAAGTTCTCGCTAAAGGTCTCCACGTCATCCGCCTCGACTGCCCAGATGGTGATTTGCTGTGGCAGGTTCAATCCCAGCATGGCACCCAACTCCAGAGCCTCCTGGAAGCCCGCATCGTGCGCGGAGCAGGTGTTCCGGGACTGCCGCAGGTCCGAGGGGTTGAGCGTGTAGACGGATCCGGGCTTGCCACCCTGGGTCACAACGGCGTCAATAATGATCGCTCGCTCGTGCCCCTTCAGTGCCTCCATCAGACGAAGGCCACCGGCCCAGAGTTCGCGGGTCTCGACATCGGGCCGGGCCCGGAGTTCGTGGGCGAGCATGTGCGCGACTTTAATCCCCACACTGTCATCGGACAGCACGGGGTTTCCCATCCCGATGATGATCGTCGACATATCCGGCCCTTACCCGTCGCGGCGCAGAGACTTTAGCGTCTCCCCTTCATGGTTCCTGATATTCACCCTTAAGGGCATGGCGCCTGGCAGCGCGTGGGTGGCGCAGGAAAAGCAGGGATCGTACAACCGGAAGGCCATTTCCACCCGGTTGAGGAGTCCCTCTTCCACCACCTGAAATCCGTGGATCAGTTTCTCTGCCGCCTTGCAGATCGACATCGAGATGGCGGCGTGGTTGTTGGTCGTCCCGACCACGAGGTTCACCTTGGTCAGGATCGCTCGATCGTCCGAAACATAGTGGTGAGTCAGAGTGCCGCGCGGAGCCTCGACGCACCCCACGCCTTCCCCTACGACGCCCTGGGGAATCGTTCGGATCTCCGGGGAAGTAATCTCCGGGTCGTGCGCCAGTTCCTGCATTCGCTCGGCGGCGTAAAGCAATTCAATAAGTCGCGCCCAATGCGTGGCCAACCGGTGGTGCACGGGCTGGTATCGGCCCTCGACGGTCTGGGCACCCAGGGTTTGATAGAAGCGCTCGAAATGCTCTTGCGCCCGCGGTGTGGCCAGGCGGTCGGCAGCGTTGAGCCGCGAAAGGGGCGTGGCGGTGTAGACGCCGCTCTCCGCCCCATCCACAAATCCCTTCCAGCCGATCTTCTTGAGGTAGGGAAACTTCAAATAGGTCCAGGGTTCGACGCGCTCGGCAATGTGCCGGGCATAATCGGCGGCCTCATACTTCAAAAACTCACCGCCCTCGGGGTCAACGACCCGGATTTTGCCATCATAGAAATTCAGCCGGTTGTGTTCATCGACCGTCCCCATGGAGTATGTCCGGTGGTGGTAGACGTCGGAGAGAACGAGGTCGAGGTAAGCAGGATTGCCCAGGACGATCTGGTCGAACACCTTCAAGGTAAACAACGCGAACTCGACGTTCTGGCTGGCAATCGTTTCGATCTCCGCCCGTTCGGCGGCGGAGACACGCTTGCTCCACCCACCGGGAACCCCGGCGACGGGATGAATGCCCCGGCCACCCATCATCTGGATGACGTGATGATTTCTGGCCCGGCATTCAATGACCTGCTTGCCGACTTCGATGCCCACTTTCTTGACGACGCCCAGGATGTTCCGCTCCGCCGGCGGGGCGTCTGGGCCCAAGATGAAATCCGGTCCACCGAGCGCGTAGAAATGCGTGGTATGGTCGGTCACGTAGAATGCCATGTAGAAGAGTTCGCGGATTTTCTTCGCGGCGGGCGTGGGCTCGACGCCAAAGAGCCGGTCGAGGGCCTTGACTGAGGCCATGTGGTGAGCTTCCGGGCACACGCCGCAAATGCGATTGGTGATCACCGGCATGTCTTCGGCAGGCCTGCCCACACAGAATTGCTCGAAGCCCCGCAGTTCGGGAACCTGGAAATAAGTGTTGGCGACGTTTCCGTGCTCATCGAGAAAGATATCGATTTTCCCGTGCCCTTCCAGCCGGGTAATCGGATTAATCGTGATCCGCCTCATTGTGCTTTGCCCCCCAGAATCGAACCGGCGGCGCCGTACCTGTAATAGGTTCCCGCCTGGTCAGGAATGGAAGCGAGAAGCGCTTCGACTTTTGCGTTGAGCTCTTCCGGGGTTGTTCCCTTATACTCACCCAAATCCAAGATAGAGCCCAATGCCGCCACCATCTTGGCCCCCTGGTCCCGCACGCCCTCCGGCGGGCCGTAACAGCCCGTGCAGGGCATGTTCGCCTTGGGACAGGGGGCCCCGCAGCCGTCCCGCGTGGCGATGCCCATGCAGACGAGCCCTTGTTCCAACAGGCACCTGTCAGGTTCAGGCGCCACTTCGAACGTCCGATAGAACCGGGGGATTACCTTGGTGGCCCGGGTTCGTGCGCATTCATCGCAGGCGCTCGATGTTCCCGCGCCGATTACGCTTCCCGGCGGGGGAAGAGGCTGACCACTGATGATTGCCTCTATGACGTTCCAGACCTGATGGGACTCGGGCGGACAACCGGGCATAAAGTAGTCAACCTTCACACATTGCCTTAAGGTCCTGACCTTTTCGAAGAAAGCCGGCAACTCCAAGGTGCCTTCCGGGACCTCGGTGCGGGTTCTCGGAGCCACCTGCGTCAGATTGTCGAGGCTTGCATTCTCCCCATAGATCGTCCGGAAATGGTCATCCCGGGAATGGAAATTGCTAAGCGCCGGGATTCCCCCCTGGAAGGAGCACGAGCCGTAGGCCACCAGCAATTGCGACTTCCGCCGCAGAAGGTGCGCCATCTCCTCGTTTTCTTCCGTGCGGATCGCCCCGTTGAAAAGAGTGATGGCGATGCTCGCGTCCGGCATGGCTTCCACGTCGGCTTTCTTGGTGTCCATCAAGCAGGGACAGAAAACTAATTCGAAGTGCTCATCGACTTTAAGAAGCTTCTCATGCAGGTTGACAACGGCAATTTCACAACCGCCGCACGAGGATGCCCAGTACACGCTGAGTTTTGGCCTTAATGACATGACGGTCCTGCTCCTGGGGGATGACCGCTTCGGTCCTGAATTAGCATCCCACGGACTCCACATTTGATGCGGTTATCGACGCTTTGCCGAATTACTTAAGGAGAATTGAGAAGAAAATTGATGTCACTTAGACCGGACCCACCATGATGGTTTATCCGCGTCGCCAAATGCCCTGGAACTCAAATGCCAACAAAGAAGTTGCAGAGGCAGGCGCGGCTTTTGCTATAATATCAAGTACGGCGTTCAAGGTTCAGTGATTCTCATGCCCAGCATGCTTCCTCACATCACGGTCCGCGACGCTTTTGGCAACCAGCGCGAAATCGAGATTTCACGCACGCCCTTCACGCTCGGCCGGCAAGGCGATAACGACCTGGTGCTGCTCGACACCCGCATTTCCCGCCGTCATGCGCGCATCGTAAGAGACAGCGAAGGCTACCTGCTGGAAGACGCCGGCAGCCGCCACGGTACGTTTGTGAACGGCGAGAAGGTCACAGAGTCCCGCCGGTTGAAGTCGGGCGACCAGATCAGCCTGGGGGTGACGGATTCCTACGCGCTGGCTTTCGGAGTGGAAGAGGCCGTGCTTCCAGGCCTTCTGGAAGAATTTGAGAAGGCCTCGGAGCAGAACCCGGCCCCGCAACTGCACCACCTGGGCCTGCTTCTTCAGATGGCGCAGATGATGCTGCGCGCTCCGGCGCTGGAGGAAGTGCTGACCGCACTGGTGGACTCGGCTGTGCAGCTCACCAACTCGGAGCGGGGGCTGCTGTTTCTGAAAGAAGGACAAGGTGAGCTGGAACTTCGCCTGGCGCGCGGTAAAGGGGGCATCTACCTGAGCCCGGAGGTGAGCGATTTCTCCCGCACCGTCGTGAAGCGCGTGGCGGCCTCCGGTCAGGAGGAAGTGGTTTTGGAAGATGAGTCCTCCGGCCGCACGGCGATGCAAACCGGCATCATCCGTACCGGCACGCGAGGCATCGTGGCTGTCCCTCTCCAAAAACTGCACATGGCGGATGCAGCGGGAGAGACCTTTGTAGGAAAGACGCCGGATTTGCTCGGCTTGCTCTATCTTGACACCCGCTCGCAGGCCGCCGTCACTGGACTTGACCGGCAAGTGCTCCAAACGTTGGCGGTGGAAGGCTCCACCGTGATTGAGAACGCCCGCCTGTTTCGCTTGGCGCGCAACCAGGAGCGCATCCAGCACGAAATGTTCTTGGCGCGGAACATCCAGCAGGGATTGCTGCCACGGGAACTGCCCCGAAGCGATTACTTCCAGGTCTTCAGCATCACCACACCTACGGAAGCCGTGGGGGGCGATTACTATGACGTGATGGAACTTCCCGACGGCCGTAGTGGATTCGCGCTGGCCGATGTTTCCGGCAAAGGTCTGCCCGCGGCCCTGATGGCGGCAAGCCTCCAGGGGGCCTTCGGCGCCGTCGCCGCCGGGGCGCCCGACCTCGGCGAGCTATTTCGGCGCGTCAACGATTATCTGTGCGACCGCACGCCCCCGGAAATGTTTGCCACCCTCCTTTACGGCGTGCTGGACCGGCAGGGCGGATTTGAGTTTGTCAATGCCGGGCACATCCCACCCCTGATTGTCCGTGCCCAGGGCGGCGTGGATCACCTCGAGTCCTCCAATTTCCCGGTGGGGCTCTTCCCGCACGTTGAGTTCACGGCCAATCGCGCCCAGGTCCACCCCGGTGACTTGATTGTGACCACGTCCGACGGCGTCACAGAAGCGCGCGATGTCCTCGGCGGGCTGTTCGGCGATGCCCGGCTGCTCTCCCTCCTGCAAGCTTGCTCCGGCCAAACGGCGGATGAGGTGGTCCGCAAAATCCTGGCCAGCATTCGCGAATTTGTCGGCACAGCCCCCCAGTCGGATGACCTCACCGTGACCATCGTCCGTTTCGGACCCGCCTGAAATCGCCAATCACGCAATCAGGCTGTTCCCTGTTCGACCCTAAAACCCCCTCACCCCCGGCCCCCATAGGCGCTGGGAGCCTGACGGAGATAGATTTTGATTCCTACCGAGGTAAGGCTGAAGATTGTTCCGAGGGAGGGGCACCCAAGAATCGTGATTGGTACGAGCGGAAAACCGCAGAAAAGACGTTCACCCTCACGGGATGTGTGGTATAGAGATTTTGTGAAGAATCCTAGCCTCACACCCGGAGGGTGAACGATGGAA
>JBEKAD010000215.1:0-9887 GCA_050018435.1 Terriglobia bacterium | reverse complement strand
GAATCACCGGCACCCTCACCGTTCTCTACTTGGCTGCCGGACGGGGGCTGGTGGAGGATTTCCCGGCGACCCTCCAGCAATTGCTCCAAACCGGCTTCCGCGCCTCACCCGAGATTGTTCAGATGTTCCTGGACCGCCACGCCCAACGGAACGGGTCAGCCAACCAAAGTAAATAACGGTCGTTAGGTAGTCAGTGGTCAGTCACCAGTTGCTTCCCCAGACCCAAGCCTCCCCATTCTTGGGACGTCGGACTTCGGACTCCCGACTCATTTCTTTACCCCGTGCCCCGTATCCCGTATCCCGAGCCGGTCTCCGGTTCGTCTCCCATCGACAACAAAGAGCCGCGGACCTTGCACCGGTGCAGCTTGCTCTTGCAGCTTATCCCACACGTCAGAGTTCCCATTGGCTCTTCACGAAGCGGGAGAAAGCGTTATCTTCCGGGCGGGGGTCATTCGCCTGCGGCGGCGAGCACCTTGGCTTCGAGAAACGGGGCAATGAAGAATTTACCTTTCTTACGGAGGGATTGAATTTCAGGCTTGAGGGCAGGAATCTGACCCTCCCGCTTGGCTCGCAGGAGGATGCCGAGAACCCCGATCACACGAAGCCCCGCCTGGGCGGCAAGTTCCCGGCCTTCCTGCTCATCGATGATCACCACGTCGGCGTGCAAATCAGCAGCCAGGGCAATGGCTTCGGCTTCGCCACGGTGCAAATGCAAGGAGAGGAGGCTGAGAAGAGGGCACGCTGCCGGGGAGCCGCATCTTATCCACCCCTCGCCGAGCGCGTCCTGAATCGCCGCTCGGGCCACCGGGTCGGGATGGGCGCCTAATTCTTTCAAGACAGAGTCAGGGATCCAGATTTCCGAGAGCTGTGATCTGAGGAGAGCGAGGCGTCCGATGACGGCCAAATTTGAAAGGGGAGAGGTGTTACTGACGGCGCGCATAGTCGAGATCTTGTGCTAGCTCGTCTTCCGTGTAGTGCCGCGGAATGTCGCGTTGGGCGACAAGGTCGGCAAAGGCGAAACGAGACGCTTCCGCGAACTCGCTGGCCTTGCCAAAAGAGAGAATCCCACGAGCATAGAGAGCGACCGCAAGCTCGGTACGCAGTCGGGGCAAAACCTCCGGCGCCGGCAGCCGAAGACTCTGGGCAATGGACTCGGGTATGTCGAGACGAAACGTCATAAACTCCTCACCGTCAGTAAATGACCGGCGCTCTACGGTTACTCTACCGCCGAAGCGGCGGTTTGTCACCCCGAAAAGCAGGTTGGCGCTATGCGCTGCCCGCTGATAGCTGACCCCTACGAACTGACAACGGACCACGGACGACTGACCACGGACAGTTTCTTATGAATTCTGGATGATGAGCAGAAATCGGGCGGTTGTAGCGCAGACCTGTTCTGGAGGTCTGCGGCTCGTCCCCAAAGCTTGGATCAGCGTGTTAATTGTGCCGCGTTCAGCTGAGAACGACGCTATTCCAGTCCATGCGGCAAGTATTGCCGGTCCGTTCGAATTCCGACAAGAACCTCCGAAAACATGCACGAGCCAGTTGCTCAAGGGAGTCGCAAAACTGATCGATCGTGATTTCCTTTCCAGATTCGTCCTTTGGAAGATCGTACGACTCGGCACCATGGACGATCTTGCTGCGGACGCCGTATACGCCTCTGAGCTTGCGGTAGACCTGCTGTCTACCGGCAACGTCCTCCGCGAGTAGCCGGGCACCGTGAAGCGCAAAGCGGTACGAGACGTTGCCGCGGTCCTCCTCGTTTCCCAATCCGCTCAAGAGCAGGGCTTCCAAACAAATACTCACGTCGATCGAAATTTCTGAAGCCGTCAAGCTCGTCCGCGCGAAGGATCAGAGGATCGCTCTTGGGGAACGTGAGAGCGGGATATGCGCGGCCCCCCTGGTGAGCCCACGGGGTGCACTCATCGACGAATCGAAACGCTGGTCTCCCCTTCTTGTAAATGCGCAGAGCCTTAATTAGGTCCTCTGCAAGGCGGTAGGGTCGGTTCCAAGCAGCTTCATCAACGCGAGGCGGGTCGTGTTCGCCTCGGACGACCTTCTTCTCGGCCGTGCAGACCGTCAGAAGCCACGATCGCAGGCCTCGGTGTTCAACCTTGTTCTCTGACCTGAACGTCCCTCCGCGCAGGTACAAGGACTCGTACAGTTCTGGAGTGATCGTGCGGGCACTCAAGCCTTGCCCAAACGTAATAGCATCAACATTGGAGTCAAAATTTTGAAGTGGCGCGCTCAGAGTACGAACTAGTTCGTCGTCGTAGATGAAGGTTTCGAGAGTTGCATACAATTCGCCAAATGACGTGTCGTCGTACTCCAGGGAACGATTTCTTAACCAATACTCATAAATGAACTCCGCGGGAAAGTTCTCCCATTGGACCAACGTGGCACCTGCGCTGGTTCCCACGAACTTGCCGGTGAGGTCCGCACTGGCGGGGCACGTCCGGAGCAGGTCTACAACCCTCTGGTAGGTCGTCATGTTGGGAATTTCGTCGCGGTAGTCGAACAATAAGCCTGAAGGCGATCGTGGCACGATCACTTCTTCCCACACTGAACGATTGGACTCTTCGTGAATTACTAATCTCGTGCCCGAATCCATGATTCCCTTTGATCTCGGGACCTTGTCGTGGAAGAACACACGAGCTTCTTCAAGCCATGCCTTAAACGCTTCGGCAATTTGGTTATTTCTGAATTGTTTCATACATTTGGCCATGACGGCAGCGTCGGATCGATCCGCTGCGCGGTTCAATGTCAAATCTGAGATCGGGGGAAGCCCGCCCTCCCCTCCCACACCACCGCGGGGTGGCGCAGACGCTAAAAACCGACCGTCTGCGCCGGCCCGCGGTTAGGTTCGCTCGGCCTTCGGTGGGGTGGCCACTTCGAGGTGGCTGGCTGCCTTGATCAATACGCGAAGGGCTTCGTTGACGGACTCCGAGTCGCGGAACACCGCAGCCACATCGGAATCAAGCAGCACGATGTTCGTACCCTCCTGGTAGTGCTGGTAGTATTTGCCGCGAACCCCCCCGCGGAGATCGTACTCCGGCCTCATCTCGTCTGCCTCGATTCGATCATTCTCCGGACTCATATTGTTTCCTTTCTGCGGGGGTCACCTCCCGCGGGCTGAAAATCCTAACCCGCCCATCTCTGTCGGTGTGCGCGACGATCATCAACCGCTGGCGCTGTGACAGACCTGTTGTCAATAACCTCCGCTCCTCCTGCGAATGGTCCGGATCGTCGATCGTCACCGCCAGCGGATCACCAAAAACGGTGGCCGCCTCGTCGGATGAGATACCATGCTTGATAAGATTTTTGTGCGCCTTCTCCGGATGCCATTCGAATTGCACCATACCAGCCTATCATGCTGAGAGAGCAGATTCGAGGGGGATTGCGCACCCTGAACCGCCTTCTGAACATGGGCGATAATCCGGGCTGGCGCAGACCCCGGTTTTTGGGGGTCTGCGATTTTCCGAAGGGACACGCTTGCGCCCAGGGTGAGGTGCGGGCATGCTCTCCGGCGCCATGCCGTTCTACCCGCGCACTTACCGCCCGGGTCAAAAGAACAGTGACAAGTGGCGAGTGACGAAAAACAGGAGTCAGGTGTCAGGTGTCGGGTGTCGGGTTCCAGGGGTCAGGGGTGGAACTCGGGATCAGGGGTTCGGGGCTCGGGTTTCAGGGGGGATGAGCTAGCCCGGATTTCTCACCCGAACCCGAGGCCGTTAGCGGATCGCCAGGGGACCCGTGGCACAACCGTCAATCCTTTTTCTTGACACCGGCAAGCCGATAGGCTATAGTTGGTGGGTGAGGATCGACGCCAGTCCAGCCCTGCCGTGGGCCGGCAGGTCAGCACGCCCGGCGCGGGGAGAGTCGGGGTGACGAACGGAGCACGGCCTTCCCTTCGTTTTACTCCGGGGAGGCTCAGGCCGTGATCGGCACGGGGAGGACGCCGGCGGAACTCCGGGCTCGATCCTGCCCCTCGTCGCCCGGCACGCGGAGCAAGAAGGGATTGATGATGCACATGTTCCTAGCCTCACCTGCCACAGATTGCATGGCGACTTTATGTCCACCCGCCGGAGAAGAGCCCAAAGATGGGAAGATCTTGAAAACAAAGGGTCGGAAGAGGGCTTTTTCTCCCACAAAAGCTGATAACATACTGAAAATAAGCCAGTTACAAGAAACCGTGGGAACCCCCAAAAGGACATGACAAAATGACCGCCAGAAGAGACTCCGCAGGGCAGGCGGCAGGCGGCGGAATAGGCTTGATGTCGCTAGATTTATAGGCTATGTAAAAGCTATGAACGGTCAGCTTACTGCCTATTGTCACTGACAACTGATAACTGAGAACTAAAGACCTACTACCCTCGCCCCCTCTTTGACCTCTTGCCCGCTCTTTACTTGTCTTCGAACGCGCGGTGTGTTACGGTCATGAAGTGAAGACAATGCGATTCCCAGCGATTGAATCGGGGCTTCATGCCTGTTAACTGAGTGATTAAGCTGAGGTCACGCGCTGAAATTCGACCCCGGCAACTTGGGTCAGAATGGAAGTCCGATTTCCTAGTGACGAACGCCCCCCCGCTTGGAAGATTGCTTTCCTTCAGTATGTCATTGCCGCAAGTTTCCTAGGCTTGTTGGCGGGATATTGGCGGCTGCAAATTGGACAACACCGGCAGTATCTGGATCTGGCTGAACGCAACCGCATCCGCAACCTACCGATTATTGCACCGCGCGGGCGCATTTTGGACCGCGACGGCCGCGTGCTGGCTGACAACTTCCCCGCATTCAGCGTGCTGCTGATGCGCGAGTCGGCGGCCACTCTATCGGCGGAGCGCGTGGCAGGAATCGCGCGGGGGCTGCAACTCGACCCCGAGGACCTCCGGCGCACCCTGGAACGGACCGCCAGCCTGCCGCGTTTCCAACCCGTGCTGCTGAAGCAGGCCGCGACGCTCGAGGATATTGCCTTCGTCGAATCCCACCGCGTGGAATATCCCGAACTCGACCTGATCCAGGTGCAGCAGAGGCTCTATCCCAAGCACCAGGTGGCAGCGGCGCTGCTGGGTTATGTGGGGGAAGTCCCGGAGGAGATGATCGCCAAGCTCGGCTCATCCTACAAGCCCGGTGATGTGGTGGGAAAGTTCGGCGTCGAGGGCGAGTACAACCAGATTCTCTCCGGCCGCGATGGCATGCGGCGGGTGGTGGTGAATAGCCGGGGGCAGGAAGTAGGGGTTTTGTCGGCCACCAAAGACGATGACGCGCATCCCGGAAACGACCTGCGCCTGACCATCGACCTGGACCTGCAAATGGCGGCGGAAGCTTCTCTGGGCGATCGCCCCGGCGCGGTGGTAGCTCTGGACCCGCGCACGGGCGAAGTCTTGGTGATGGTCAGCCATCCCTCCTTTGACCCCAACGATTTTGCCAAGCGCATTGACCCCAAGGAATGGGAGCAACTCACCAACGACCCCATGAAGCCGCTCATGAATAAGTCCATTCAAGCGCAACTTGCGCCGGGTTCGGTGTTCAAGATCGTGACCGCCACCGCCGCCCTCGAAACGGAGACCGTCAAACCCGATTTCACCGTGCAATGCGCGGGCGCCGTTACGATTTACGGACACCTCTATCACGACTGGGTGTTTGAAAAACATAAAGGCCACGGCACCGTAAACATCCACACCGCCATCCGCGAATCTTGTGACGTGTACTTTTACACCATGGGGAAGATGCTGGGAATTGATAAACTCGATTACTTCGCCAAGGGCTTGGGCCTGGGGGCACGGACGGGCATCGACTTGCCCTCCGAGGCGCCGGGGTTGATCCCCTCTCCGGCCTGGGTACAACGCGTCTTCAAGCGCAAGTGGTGGGCGGGGGAAACGATTTCGGTGGCGATTGGCCAAGGCGCCGTCTCGGTCACGCCCATTCAATTGGCCAATGCGATAGGCGGCATCGCCATGGGTGGAGTCTTTCCTCGGCCGCACGTGGCATTTCAGGACCAGTTGCGAGCGCTGGGCGATGATCCTCCGGATGTTTCCCCGCGTGACTTCCCCCTGAGCGATGAAACTATTGCGGCGTTGAAGTCGGGCATGTGGGGCGTAGTGAATGAGGGCGGTGGGACAGGCGCTGCCGCGCGCTGCCCGGGAATCGATATCTCCGGAAAAACCGGCACCGCACAGGTGGTCAGCACGGGATTGCAGCAATCAGCAAAGAGTTCCGAATTCAAGAACACGGCTTGGTTCGTAGGGTATGCACCGCGAGACAAGCCGGAAATCGTGGTGGCAGCACTGGTGATGCGAGGTGAGCACTCCGCCGTGGCAGTGCCCATCGCCCGCGACGTTATCAAGGCCTATTTCGACAAGAAGCTTGGCCCCAAGCCCCCTGATAATCAAATGGAAACCCAGGTGAGGGTGCTGAGCCAATTACGACTGACTGCCCTGCCGGAGCAAGTCAAATCTGCTTCAAGGCAGTAGCGCCGCGCGGCGGAGCCGCAAAAGCAAGTCAAAAGGCAAATGGCAAAAGTCAAAAGTGAAAAGCCGTACGTTGTAAAACCCTTGCTGAAAAAACAAGAAATTACGGCATTGCAATAAGGGGTTAAGAATTGGGTAGACCTTTCCGATCGAGCGACATTGACTGGTTCCTGTTGGGGCTGGCGCTGGCCATCGCCGCCATCGGGGTTGTGGAAATCTACAGCACGACCCTTCACTCGCCCCTGGCGGGTCAGTACAAGAAACAAATCTATTGGATCCTTCTCAGTTGCGTTTTGGCCCTGGTGGCAAGCCGGCTTGATTACCACATGGTTTTGGAGCAAACCCCTTGGCTCTATGGTGTTTCCGTGTTGCTATTGGCGGGACTTCTTGTGGCGGGCCACTCCATTGCCGGCACACGCCGGTGGCTACAATTAGGACCAGTGAGTTTCCAAGTGTCAGAAATCGTCAAGTTGATTATAATACTCGTGGTGGCAGCCTACTTCGCCGATCGGCGGGCCAAGGCGGTCACCTGGGGAGACTTGGTAAAGCTAGGGATTCTCGCCGGAATACCGGCAGCCCTAGTGGCCTTGGAGCCCGACTTGGGCACAGCATTGGCATTTATTCCGATCGTCGCGGCCGGTGTTCTCTTTGCCGGAATCCGTTGGCAACACATTGCCGTTTTGTGCCTGGTTGGAATCCTGGCTTTACCCGTGGGCTGGCATTTCCTTAGACCCTACCAGCGCGAGAGATTGATGACTTTCGTGCACCCTACGCAAAATACTCAAAGCTCCAGCTACCAAGTTACCCAAACCAAGATTGCCATCGGCTCGGGCGGCTTTTGGGGAAAGGGATTGGGCAATGGCACGCAGAGTCGGCTGGGATTCATCCCTGTACCCCACGCTGATTCCATTTTCGCCGCCTTCGCCGAAGAACAGGGATTTGTCGGAACGCTGCTCGTGCTGCTGTTGTACTTTGCTCTGCTCCTGCGTTTGCTCGATGGAGCACAGATGGCTCCTGACCGCGCTGGGGCCTTCCTTTTAATCGGCTTAGCCGCGGTACTGTTCTTTCAAGTTGTAATCAACACGGGGATGATGATTGGGGTGTTCCCGATTACCGGCATCCCCTTGCCGCTCATGAGTCAGGGCGGCTCCTCCTTGCTTTTCACGTTCCTTGGCCTGGGGCTGGCGATGAGCGTGAGGGCCAGGCGATATGTGAATTGAAGGCAGCCCTTTGGCTGCTGGGTTGGGAGTTGCGCATTCCCGCCGAGCGGTTCAGTAGCTCGAGCGATTCGCCGGTCAGTTTCAGCCGCGGGTCGCGAGCCGGGTGGGTCCAATGAGTTCTGCGCCTGAAAGCGCATCTTGGAAATCATCCGGTACCGATTTTTATCCGGTCGAGGTGAGTGCAGTCCGTCCCGACGAGTCGGGACGCCCGGCCGGTCAGGAACGTTGTTGGCTGATCCCCGTCGGCTGACGGGTTGATTCCCCAGCGTTCCGGAAAAGGGAGTTTCCATGTCTAAGGAGATGTATATTTCCTCGTCTCCTCACGAGACGAAGGTCGCCGTGTTGGAAGACGACCAACTGGTCGAGGTGTATTTCGAACGGGATACGGACGTCGGTTTAGTGGGTGGTATTTACAAGGGGCGGGTGAGCCGTGTGCTCCCTGGCATGCAGTCGGCGTTTGTGGATATCGGCCTCGAACGTGACGCCTTCCTTTACGTTTCCGACTTCTTCTACGAGGACCAGGAAGAATACGACAAGGTCTTCGAGGAAGCTGAAGCGCGTGCTACCAAGTTCACTGCGCAGCAGGCAGAAGCCCCCGCGACGCCGACGGCGCCGGCCGCTCCCGCGGTAACGGAGCCCCCGCCGCCCGTGGTTGCGGAAGTTGCTCCGCCCCCGCCTGCGCCGCCAGTAGCGCCTCCCCCCGTGGAGTCGCCTGCCGCGACGGTTGCGCCGCCGACTTCGGTCGCCGCGCCCCCCGCCTCCAGGGATTCGCACGACCGTCGGCCATTTGACCCGCGGCGTGGTCGCCGCCGTCGACATCGCGGCCGGCCTGATTTCGGCGAAAGTCGCCATGGGGATCGACGGTTCCCGCCTCCGCATCGTCCCGAGGAGCCACCCACGGAATCCCATCCGTTTGAAATCCTGCCGGGCGAGTCCTTGGCAAAATACAGCCATGCCGCTTCGGTACCTCCGGAGGAAATGGAAGCCGGAATGCCGGAAGGTACCCTGCCGGAAGTGGGACAAGAGGCACTTCTGGCGGCGGATGAAGACGCATTCGACGACAAAATATCCATTGAAGGCGACGAGGCCATCGAGGGCGAGACCGCTGTCGCTGAAATAGGCGAAATGTCCGCAGAAGCGTCGGCAGCGCCCGGGCCCGTAGCGAAGGCCCCGGAAGTCGAATGGGCCGTAGCGACCGCGTCCGCTGCCGAGCTCGCCGCAGTCGAACCCGCCGTAGCGACCGCGCCTGTTGCGGAGGCCGCCGAAGTCGGACCCGCAGTTGCAGCCGAGGTATCACCCGAGGCACAACCGGCCGCAGACCGCGTCGTCCTGACCGATGCCACCGTGCCGTTTGCCCCTCGCGCGATCTACTCTATCAATTATTCCGCCGTCGCGCAAAGCGCCCCCGCCGAAGTTGCCGAGGCGCCCGTTCCCGCGAGCGTCGTGCCCGTCCAAGCTCCGCGGGAGGAGCCCGCGCCGGTTGAGCCGACCGCATCCGCGCCTGCCAGCCCTGCTGTCGAAGTCAAGCCCGTGGCGGAAATCCCCGCCTCTTCTTTCCCGGCGGAAGCTGCCGCCTCTTATCCCCCGGAGGGAGTTGCCGGGCCTTCTTCTGGAGAAGCCGAGCCGAAGGAAGCCGCGAAGGTGGAAGCCCCACCCGAAGCTGCGGCGAAGGGAACCGTTGAATCCGCGGAAGCAATAGCCTCATCCGAATTCGCTGAAGCCGCACCCGAATCCGCTGAAGCCTCACCCGAATCCGCAGAAGCGGAAGCCGCCTCTGACGTTGCTGAACTCAACGTTTTGGAGGAAGACGTCGAGGGCGAAGAGGAAAACTTGGAAGAGGGTGAGGAGCTCGCAGAAGCCTCCGAGGGTGAACTAGACGACGAGGGTGAGTTGCCCGCGGAGGTTGCCACCGGCGCGGAGGGCGAAGAGCAGCCCGTGGCGCAGGAAGCCGCGCCCGATGATGATCCAGGGAGCCGAGCGCCTGGCGCTCCCGGCGACCGCACCTACACTTTGCGCGAGCCCCACCAGCGCCCGCGATTTGCTCCGCGCCGTCGCCGTGACCGCCGCGGTCCTGGGGACGGCCAGCGCCGCTTCGACAAGCCGCGCGAGTCATCTCGCCCCGGCAATCATCATCCCGTGCAGATTGCCGAGGTGCTGAAGGAAGGCCAGGAAATCCTGGTGCAAATCGCCAAGGAGCCGCTGGGCA
>JBEKAD010000214.1:0-8078 GCA_050018435.1 Terriglobia bacterium | reverse complement strand
AATAGCCTTTGACCATCTCAAGTCTCCTCCCACGGGTTCAGCCGAAATCATTCTGACCTTGTAGCTGGAACCTGACACCCGGCACCTGACACCTGACACCTAGCAGCTATAAAGGGCGTAGAGGTAACGAAGAGAAACGCCATGAGGACCGGCGAAGTGCCAAAGTTGAATTCGAAACAGCCTTCCGCCAGGAATGCCATCCAAGCGGCTAGAGACGCGTCGGCGATCCACCTTTGCGAGGTAGGGGCACGCCATGGCGTGCCCCTACGAAGCTTCCAGGTATACCAACCCAGCGCCGCCATGAGCCATACCCACGAGGCCAGGCAGGGCAATCCTCGCTCGGCGCCGAATTGAAGCAAGTCATTGTGAAAGTGGCTGTGATAACCCACCTCGGGCGTTTTCCCCCGCGGCAGGTAAAGATCGTAAACTTCCTCAATGTTGTTGGGGCCCACTCCCAGCCAGGGGTGGGCGCGAATCATTCTTAGTGCGACACGCCACATCTCGAGGCGGATGGAGAGCGCGGGTTCCTGAGTGGGATGCATCGCCAGATGGAGCCGCTCTCGAACCAGAGACGGCGCCCCCACGTAGGCCAAAGCTAGCAGGATCGGCAAAGCCCAGAGCCACTTCGGTCTCCATCGAGTCAGAAGGTAAATGCCCCCCAAGAAACCGCCCAACCACACTCCCCGGGTGAAGTTCAGAATAATAGAAACAGCGACGAGGGCGAGCACCACCCACCAAAAACCCGAAACCCGAAACTCGAAACTCGAAATTCGGCGTCCAGCTCCCGAGTTTCCAATTTCGATTTTCGAATTTCGACCATTGGAAAGCAGCAGAAACGCCAACAAAAAGACGAAAACCAACATCTGCTGTCCACCGAAGTGCATCCAGTGTCCCATAAACCCATGGATGCGCGTTGACGTCAGGTAATGGTAAAGCTCGCCGGGGTGATGCGCCCGCACATCGCGGTACTGGATGACGAATTGCGCGATGCCCACGAGGCTTGTCAAGAAGGACACGAGAAACAGGCCCTGCAAGAGGCGGCGCAAGTGCTTCGCGCTGACCACCAAGTTCATCGCCAGCAGCCAAATGAGAAACAAAACAAGTTTTCTCAAGGCAAACCACCCCGTGGTGGGGTTCGCCGCCCAGAAAATCGAAACCACGGATAATACGCAAAAGAGCGCCAGGGGAAGCTTGACGGGCAAGAAAAGGACGTGAGGCCGCGCTTCGAAGAGGTGAATCACATAGAGGACTCCCGCGCCCGCCAGCAATGCCTGAGAAGCGGCAAGCGAGATCTGAAGCGTCAGAACAAAGAGAGTAAAGAGGACAGCGGCCCATCGTAAGAAAGGCGGCCTTGGGAGTTCGCCGCACGTCCGTTCCAGGATGTTCTCGACGCTAATCACAGAGGTGTTGAGACTGTATTGGAATCGGGGGAGGAATTCAAGATATCTAACAGAATAGGAGGGCAGTTTGCTGTAGCAGCGTTCGGAGACTGCCCCGCCTCGGCGGGGAGCGCCGCAAATGGGAAAAGAGAAAGTCGCCGGGCACAAACCGCGGCTGCAACCCCAACCTGACCCACTACCCAAGAAAGAAGTTCAGGGGCGTGCTGCCCACTTCCCCGGCAGGCGCGCGGCATCCTGAGCCAAAAGCAGCAGCAAGAGTGGTCCCGTCACCGTCACATTGCGGTTGTAAGCCAGTGCCTGCGCGAGGTGTCCATGGAAGAACGCCGCCAGCGCCCGTGTGCTGCCACAGGCGGGGCAGACGGCGAGATGGAATAAGTGCTTCCACAAGCAGATGTCCGGCCCCCGCGCCAACATCTCGGGTGGGACCGCCACAAAAACCGCCAAGGCGAGTGACAGTACCATCCATCGAGCTATTCCCTTGGAAAAACCCGCCATGGCCCCCTACATTCGGAGAAGTTTGCCGTTGGAATCCGGCAATTTATTCACCGCAATCAAGATCGAGTCCACTAGGCACCAGACCCCACAAGCGCCGCCCGTGACGAGCTTCAGCACTCCCAGTCCGGTATAACCCAGGTAGAAACGATCGATGCCCAGCCACCCCAGAAGAATTGAGAGCAGCAACGCTGACCCCCAGTCCTTATCACTCGGCTGGCCGGGAGAGGTATACAGCAAGGGGCGGCCCTGCGCATCCGGCAGTTTCTTGAGGATGATGAGGAACATGTCGACAAAAGCCCAAATTCCACATCCGCCCAGGGTAACTAATTTTAAAATTCCCAGTCCAGTGTAACCGAGGTAGAAGCGATCCACACCGAAGACGCCCAGAAACATCGAAAGCACGGTAGTGGTAACAAGGTCTTTGCCGCCGCCGGCCACGACACGAGCGCCGCATTGGGCGCAGATTTCAGCATGGGGAGCCATTTCCTGTCCGCAATTGGAGCAAAAGCGCGTGCCCGCCAAGGGGCGCTGGCCGCAGTCCACGCAGAACTCGACAGTGTCGGCAAGCTGTCGTGCACAATTCCGGCAAT
Source organism: Terriglobia bacterium (assembly GCA_050018435.1). Lineage (GTDB taxonomy): Bacteria > Acidobacteriota > Terriglobia > UBA7540 > UBA7540 > Bog-366. Next base: position 5,593 of record JBEKAD010000214.1, on the reverse strand, counting down.
ACATGGCGAACCCTCATGAACGGATATATTGGAACTGCGTTTGGGTACTTATAGTGTCTTCTCTGCCAAATGTAAATGATTTTATTGGCAACCCCGCAAGAGGGGTGGGCGCGCACCCGGCGAACAGGGCGGCCAACGCTCCGGAGAAAGATTCGCGATCTTAAAGTAAAATTCCGTTTCTGGACCGTAGGGAAAGGTGGGGCGTGGCATGCAAACCCTTTACGTGATTACAACCGGTGGGACGATTGAAAAGGTCTACCTGGAGCAGACAGGATCCGTCGCCAATCTCGACACGAAAATTGACCAGTATCTTCGCCTGCTGCGACTTCCCGGCCTCACGATCAAGACCACCCACATCATGAACAAAGACAGCCTGGAAATGACCGCGGATGATCGCGAGCGCGTGCTGCAAATGGTGGAGCAGAAACTGAAGCGCCCGGCGCCCGTGGTGATTACTCACGGCACGGACACCCTGGTGGAGACGGGCTTGCTGCTGCTCCGTCGTCTGCGGCGTCTGAAGTTCCCCATCGTCCTCACCGGCGCCATGACGCCGTTGGGATTCGAGAGGAGTGATGGCTTACAGAATTTGACGGAGAGCCTGCTGGCGGCGCGCTTGCTGCCGCCGGGGGTATACCTGGTCATTCACAACCAAGTCTTCCCGATTGACCGCGTGCGCAAGGACCGCAAGCGCGCGCGTTTTGTATGGACCGGGGCGCGAAAAAAAGGTGCGGGGAGGAGAGCTGCTACCACTCCGCGACTGTGACCTCAATCGGCGTGTGGAGCGCCAAGGTTCCCCACGCTACGGTGAGAGTGACCTTGTGGATGTTGTCCTTGGAATATAACAACACGATGGTGAGCTTTTCAGGTTTTGTTACAGCTTTGGTGATGAACATGGGGACCTCGAACGCGACCGGGGCTTTTTCAATCTGGAAGGCGTCGAGGTGAGCGGCGCGGACCTCCGCCGGATCAATGAAAGCCAGGGTCCACATCAATCCGTCTTCCGAACGGTGTAGACCGAGATAATAGTAGCCGGGGGGAACGGCCTTGCCCGAAATCTTCAAGGGCAAGCAACTATCAAGAGTGGTCCAGAAATTACTCCCCATGCGCCAGGTCTTCCCCTTCGTCATTTGATCGAATTTCGCCGGGTCTTCGTAAACGCTCTTCCAAACTGGGCGTCCGTAATCGATGGCAAACTGCCCAGCCGCCCCATGTTTCACCGTGTTCCAGTAGAGGACGCGGGTGGAAGCACGGTCATCAGGCTGGCCGCCTTCGGCGACGACAGCGGGCTTGGACTGTTGTGCGTGCGCGGGAATCAACGACAAGAGTACAAATGCCCCGAGGGCGACGCGAATGTTCATCGGTTATCTCCTGATGAGGATTTCTTCCAGGTCAGCAGCAGATTCTAACACGAAAGAGATATTGCTACTTGTAGCGCCGACGTTCAGTGTTAATTGCCAAGACATCCTTTACACTTCAGGTTTGGTTCTGCGGGCCGGGGGACCCTTGGCACAACCGTCAATAATTTTTCTTGACAACGGCAAGCAGGTAAGCTATATTTAGTGGGTGAGGATCGACGCCGGTCCAGCCCTGCCGTGGGCCGGCAGGTCAGCACGCCCGGCGCGGGGAGAGTCGGGGTGACGAACGGAGCACGGCCTTCCCTTCGTTTCACTCCGGGGAGGCTCTGGCCGTGATCGGCACGGGCAGGACGCGGGCGGAACTCCTGGCTCGATCCTGCGCCTCGTCATCCGGCCCGCGGAGCAAGAAGAGATTGATGATACCCCATCTTTACTAGCCTTGCCGGCACAGATTGCATGGCGACTTTATGTCCACCCATCGCACAAACGCCCAAAGCTCAGAACATCTTGAAAACAAAGGGTCGAAAGTGGCGATTTTCGTACACCAAACCTGAGAACATACTGAAAATAAGCCAGTTACAATAAATCGTGGGAACCCCAAACGAACATGACAAAATGACCGCTGGAAGAGACCCCAGAGCAGGTGGCGGGAAAGGCTGGATGTGGTTAGATACCTGGGCTAGTTTAGCGCGCGAAAAAAGCCGACCACTCGCCCAAGGGGGAGAGGGTAGTAAATTCAAATTCCCGCCGACGGGCCCACCTATCAAGATCTTCGGGGCGCTTTAATTCGGTGTCCCCGCGGCCGCAGGAGTCAGGGCTACTTCGCGGGCCGACCGGTCCGTCTCTACGGGCGCGGGATCTTTTTCGAGACCTAACTCCACGACCTCCTGAATCGTCTTTACATAGTGGAGCGTCAAAGCCTCGAGCATTTCGGGGTTCAGATCCTCGTGGACGTTCGGCTCGTTGTCAGCGGGGAGAATCACTTCGAGCACGCCTGCCCGTTTGGCCGCCAACACTTTCTCCTTGATGCCACCCACGGGCAGCACTTGTCCGCTCAGAGTAATTTCGCCGGTCATGGCGAGGCGCTGCCGCGAAGGCCGCCGCGTGAGGGCGGAGACGAGGGCGGAAACCATGGTAACTCCCGCCGACGGCCCGTCTTTGGGAATGGCCCCGGAGGGAACGTGGATGTGAATATCCTTTGACTGGAAGAATTCCGGATCGATGTTGTAATCCGCGGCGTTGGAGCGCACCCAGGCAAGCGCCGCCTGCATGGACTCCTGCATGACTTGACCCACGTGCCCGGTCATGGTGAAACCCTTGCCGCCCTTCATGGCATTGGCCTCCACATAGAGGACATCGCCGCCCGTGGGCGTCCAGGCAAGTCCCACCATCACCCCGGGATGGCGGGTGCGCTCCACGATTTCGGTTTCCAGGCGGTAGCGCGGGATTCCCAGAAAATCCCGCAGGTTGTCGGGCGTCAGCAGGAGCTTTTCCGGCTTGCCCTCGGCAATTCGGCGCGCCTGCTTGCGGCAGGCCGTGGCGATTTCTCTTTCCATATTCCGCACCCCGGCCTCGCGCGTGTAGTGCCGGATCATGCTTGCCAGGGCGGTCGTGGAAAATTCAATCTGCTCGGGAGTCTTGATCCCGTGCTCGTCGGTCTGCTTGGGGATCAGGTGCCGGATGGCAATCTGGATTTTTTCCTCCTCGCTGTATCCCTGGAGCTCCAGTAGCTCCATGCGGTCGAGGAGCGGAGGAGGGATGGTGTCCAAGACATTCGCCGTGCAGATGAACAGCACCTTGGAAAGGTCGAATTGCACGTCCAAATAGTTGTCACGGAAATGCGAGTTTTGCTCGGGATCAAGAACCTCCAGCAGGGCGGAGGAAGGATCGCCGCGAAAATCGCGTCCGATTTTGTCCACCTCATCGAGCATGAACACCGGGTCGCGCGTTTCGGCCCGCCGGATCCCTTGGATGACCTGGCCGGGCAGCGCTCCAATGTATGTCCGCCGATGGCCGCGAATTTCCGCCTCGTCGTGAATTCCGCCCAGTGACATGCGCACGAATTTGCGATCGAGCGAGCGCGCAATGGATTTTCCCAAGGAAGTTTTTCCCACTCCGGGGGGCCCGACAAAGCACAAGATGGGGCCCTTGAGCTGCGGCTTTAACTGCAAGACCGCGAGATAGTCGAGGATGCGCTCTTTGACTTTTTCCAGATCCCAATGGTCTTCATCGAGTACCTGCTTCGCTTTGGCAATATCTACCCGGGTATCGCTGATTTTGTTCCAGGGCAGCGCCACCAGCCATTCCAGGTAAGTGCGCGTCACGTGGTAGTCCGCCGCCGCCGGCGACATTTTCGCCAATCGCCCCAGCTCCCGATTCGCCTCCTTCTTGGCCTCTTCCGTCATTCCCGCGGCTTCGATCTTCTTGCGGAGTTCTTCGATTTCCTGCTGCTCGTCGGCCTCACCCAGTTCCTTTTGAATGGCTTTCATCTGCTCGCGCAAGTAGTACTCACGCTGGCTCTGGGTGACCTGGTCCTGGACGTCCGATTGAATCTTGGAACGGAGTTGCAGCACCTCCACTTCCCGGGCCAGTTGCCGGTTCAAGCGCTCCAGACGAACCTTCAGTTCGAGGCTTTCCAGGAGTTCCTGCTTTTCGGTGCTGGAAAGCGAGGGGAGATTGGCCGCAATGAAATCCGAAAGCCGGCTGGGGTCGTCAATGTTCATGACGACGGTTTGCAGATCGTCTGACAGCGTGGGTGAGAGCTGCACGACTTGTTGAAACATCGTGGTCACGCTGCGCACCAGGGCGTCGAAGTCTGATTCCTTCCCGCCCGGGGTAAGATCCGTCAAGGGTTTTACGCGGGCGCGCAGGAAAGGCTCGACTTGTATGACTTCCTCGATGGCGATCCGCTGCAGGCCTTCCACAAAGATAAACAGGCTTTGGCTGGGCAGCTTGATGATCTTGTGGACGAAAGCCACCGTGCCAATTTGAAACAGATCGACGGGTTGGGGGTTATCCACCCGGGGATCGCGCTGGGAGATGACCCCAACGTATTTCTCGTCTTCTTTCAGATCGTTGATCAGCTTGAGGGAGCTGTCCCTTCCCACCGTCAGCGGCAGGATGGCATTGGGGAACAGAACGGTGTCGCGGACGGGAAGAATCGGTAGGGTGTTGTAATCAATGGGAGCTTTTTGCTTAGAAGCCATTGCCTGAGAACCTCATTCCTATAGTTACAGCCGGCGCGGACGGGCGGCTAAGAGTTGGCACTTTATCACGTCTTTGTAATATGTTGATAGGCCTCACCCTTGCTTTTGCAAACGGCCAGACCAGGCGCAGGCTCGGCAGCGTCTTCGTCCGCCGCGCCACACCTGCGGCTGAATTATTAGATGCGGGCCTGGCCTGCGGCGACATTCGCGAAAGGCGGTTGCCCCACAGGGGCTGGGCAGAGTATCTTGAATCTTTGTCCTCCCCCCAGGAGAAAACGGCATGATTGAGAATTTGGCGCGCGCACTCCATGTGAGCAATATAACTTTCTATACCCTTTTGTTCGGAACATTGATCATCATCTCCTTGCTGCTGGGGCTTGCCCTGAACCGCGCCCTCCACTATTGGGCGAAAAGACTTCGCAACGAATGGGGCCAACTTTTCTTTTCCCTTTTCGAATCTCTACCAATTCCTTTGCTATTGATTGTGAGCCTCTATCTCGGTTTGGAATCGCTTCCCCTCCCTAAGGGGTTCGAACATATCGGGTCCAAGCTAATCCTGGCGCTGGTGATTCTGGTTATGATGTATTTTCCCGCCAAGGTCATAATCCTTGCCTTGCGTCGTGCGGGCCAGAAGGAGCCCAGCATGTTGCGGGTAACCCAGCCCGCCGCGTTTGTGGTCCGGACACTCTTCGCCGTGCTGGGGACCATCATCTTCCTCGATAACATAGGCGTTACTCTCACCGCGGTTTGGACCACGTTGGGCGTGGGCAGCGTGGCCGTCGCCTTGGCTTTACAGGAGACTTTAAGTAATTTCTTTTCCGGCCTTTATTTATTGGCCGACAGACCGGTAAGTCCGAATGATTACATCAAACTTGATTCCAACCAGGAAGGATATGTGTTGCGGATCGGCTGGCGCTCCACGGTCCTGCGGACGTTGGGCAACAACTACGTGGTGATTCCCAACTCTACTATGGCCAAAGCCACGATCACGAACTACTCCGCGCCGGAGTCCCGCATGTCATACACCCTACC
>JBEKAD010000213.1:0-8091 GCA_050018435.1 Terriglobia bacterium | reverse complement strand
TGGCGAACGAAGTTTTTCGTGTCGCCCCGGCCTTGATGCCCTGGCCCAATCACCCCCACCCGAACTTTATCGCTGGCGGCTACCGCCGGACGAGCCGCGGAAAACGCCAGACCCGCAGCCGTGCCTTGCGCGGCACGTTTTATAAAGTCTCGCCGTGTAAGATCTGCACTCATCTCAAACCCTCCCCTACTCAGAATATGGTGGCTTCCCTGCCCCGGGACGCGGGCCTCGCGCGACGCCCGTTCCTTGAATTTCGCCATGCATCATAGCACCGCGGCGGAAGCTGCTCCACGTATCCCCGTAGCCCGCCATCGCCGAAGGGACATCGCGACCGGGCCACAATCAAGACCAGCCTCTCCGTGTCCTCTGTGCCTTAAGAAAATTTCACACAGAGCGCACAGAGCCGCTCAGTGGACTCTGTGTGAAATCTTTTCCAGCCGCAGAGGACACGGAGAAAATCTTCGCGGCAGAACAAGGTCCCAAAAACTAGCGCCACAGAGAAGCGCCTACTCCGGCTTCGCCGCTTCCTCCACAAAATTGTGTTCAAGAACTTTGGTCGGTTCAGCCATGACGATGATGCGATCCAAATCAAAGTCCTTATACAAATCGAGGCAAAACAGGTCGGGGAACTCCTGATAGCTGACCGGCTTATCCAGGAGATACTTCAAGCTGTGCATTCCCCCCTGCACAGCAACTTCCGAAAACTGATGAGGGGAAAGCGCCGAAGCTACCAGCGCTTCCACCTGGCTGCGGATGCCTGTGCTCTCGATACGTACCGCGGGGGCATGCCACCTGTCGCGCCCCCAGTTGCTGAGGGCAAGCAGTTGTGCAGCCTCCAGGCCCAGCGAGCGGTTGCCCGCGGCCGCCAGCATCTCTGGAAACAGAAACAAGGGTCCGTCCGGAACCGCATCCCCCGTGAACACAAGGTCCAGAACCAGCACCTGCTCATTTCGATCCATGCGGTCGGCAATTTCCGGCATGCGGTCCCAAACCTCCGCGGCAGCGCCCTTCTTGCCCTTATCGTTGATCACGATGGTCAGTGGCGCGCCCTCCGGCGTGGGAATATCCTTCAACCAAACTCCCGTGGCGCTGAGGCCGTTGCTCAGCAAGAAGCGGTAAGAAACCGATTCGACGGCGTTGTGCTTCGTATTGGCGACCGCCCAAGCCTGTTGCACGGTCACCGGCTGGTAGCGAAGGACTTCTTGGAGCTTGCTCCTCTCCGTTTCCGCCCAGGCCGCCTTGCCGGCAGAATCCGAGGGGATGGCCGGGCGGGTGATCGCCGCTGCTAGTTTTCTGGCCAATCCCAGAATCGTCAGGTTATCCTTCGGCAACCCTACTGCCAAATCGCTATAGCTCTTGACGTCTTCTCCCACTTCGATTTCCTGGTCGGAGGCGGACAAACCAAAATACTTTGCCAAGAACCGGTAGGCTTGCTGGCGGTCATCAAGCTCATAATTGTGGGCCGAAATATTGGTGTTCTCGTGAAACTGCAACGCATCCTCTTTCCCATACAACCGGAAGAAGGGCCGCACGGCCTCGAAGATGTAAGGCTTCACCAAGGGGGCGCGAAAACAGCAATTGTCTTCGGCATTATTGATCTCCAGCGTTGGCCGGGGGGCCCGGATTGCCGTCAGGGTCGAGTAGTCTTGCCCCACCAAGAGGTCCGTAGCGTTCTGCTCAAGGTCCCCGGCCTCGGTGACCGGGGCAAGCGCTAACCTTCCTTCCAGCGACGTGTACCCCGCCACGGGGATGGACACATTCACCCTTTCGTCGAGCGAACTCAAAATAATGGTTTGCCAGCCGCCGCCGGACAATCCCGTAACCGCGATGCGCTTTTGATCCACCTTCGGGTTTTGCCATAAATAGTCGAGCCCGCGGCGCATGGCCAGATAGAACAACCCCTCCTCATTCGCTCCTACCAAGTCCAGTTGCCCGCCAAACGAATGGGCGTTTTGCTTGTCAAGGAGTTCCCCCATCCCCAGCCACTCGAGATTCAACGCCATCATGCCCCGCAGGGCTTCATTGATGCACAGCTTCTGTTGGAACTCCACCGCCTTACCGATCGCGCCATGATGCCCCATCACGTTCAGCACGGCTGGCACCTTGCCCTGGAGGTTCTCCGGCTCATAAAGGATCGCGGTGGAATAGAGTCCCGGCACAATCTCATAGCGCAGTTTCCGCAACCTGTATCCCTTTCCGGAAGGAATGGTTCCCAAATCTTCGAATCGCGGCGGCGCATTGACCCATTCACTCGGCCACCCATGAAATACTACGTTGCCGAGAACGCGCTTGCGGATTTGCTCTCCCTCACTGGTCCACTTTTCTGGCGTGGTAATGGGCGGGAGTTTTGGAACTTGCTTCATCAGATACTCTTGCAGTTGAAACTCCACCACAGAAGGCGATTGTAGTTCTTTCTCCAAGATGGGCTTCAACTGATAGGGCGTGCTCTGGGCGCGCAAGAGGGACGTAATAAGGAAAACTAAAACGGTTAGCAAGCCTCGCTGCTTCATAGTGCCTCCAAGGGTATGCGTTGGTTTGAATCCGATCAGCCCTAACTGACGGTCACAATGAGGGCGCTTTACCAGGTTTTCTGAAACGGATCCCCCACCTCCGTTCGTTTTTTCGTCGTCATTTGAGTCCACTGGGTGTCACGCTCCTGCTCGAACACCCACTTGGTCAGCCCGCTGGCGTGTTGGGCAAGGGCTTCAAAGATCCGGTTGGCGATCAGAATTTGCCCGACCTTATTGGCGTGTACGCCATCGTAATGAATCACCCAGTCGGCCAGCCCTTCCGACGCCCAAACATCCGCCAGGATACAATCGAACTCGGCCGCCAACCCGCGAATGCAATCATTGTACCGGCGGGTGAGCTCCACACTGCCTTTATCATAAGGTGGGTAACTCCTCCAGCCGGTCATGTAGTACACCGTGGTCAAAACCGTTACGGGGGAGCAAGCCTTTTGCACGTCACCAATGATGGTGGCCATATCCGCGCGGAAATCGCTTAAGGGCATGGCCGCCCGCATGTCATTCAGGCCGTAGGCAAGGATGAAGAGATCGGGATGAAGATCGATAACGTCCTTGTGGTAGCGTTCCAGCGCGCTGGGTTTTCGCGACTGGGCGTAGCCGGGGCTCCGCGGTGATATGGCGTTAGCCCCGATTCCCTTGTTATGGTATTCAATCGGTTCCTTCTGGCAGGCGTTGATCAGGCGCGCGAGAACGTCACCGTAGCGGTCCTCCCGCTGCTGGAGCCAAGCTCCTCCCTCCACCGTGCTTTCGCCCAGGATGACCAATCGCTTAAAAGGCTCCTTTTTGTAATCCTTCGGCCTATCATGGGGATCGCGGCAACCGAGCTTGGAATTTCCTTCACCCTTCGAATCGCCATCGCTCCCCGCCGCAGCTTGATGGTTCAGCGGAAGGCCGGCCGCAGCGAATCCCAGCGAAGCGCTCTTCAAGAAATCACGCCGTTCCATAGTGCCCTCTCTCGATGGGAATATACTGATTTACCTTCACCTGTAGAACTGGTCGTGGTGGCAGGGGCATGAACTCAGGGCTGTCCTAATTAATGAAAGATTCCAGCATTCAATGCGGGTCCGCCGCAGGTCACAGCCCTCCGGTTTGACCACAATTTGGACAAGCGCGCGCTGCTTACACCTACGTGCTGAACTCGATATCGGCAACGCCCTCGGCGATTTGGCCAAGGTATTGGCCGTCCGCCCTGACGTCCGCGGCCATGGCGACGCGAGGCTTTGCCTTGTCCCAGTCTTCGGGGATGGATGCCGAGAAAGGCGCCGAGCCATCCTGGCCGGGAGCAATCGTCAGATCCAATAGTTCCGGTGAAGCCTTCCAGCCCGCCGGCAGGACCAACGTGGCTTCCAGATGCATGGGGTGCGAGCGGTAGTTGCGAACCCGCAGCTCAAGGTTCGCGCTGGAGCCCGCTTTGGCCTGGAGCTGATAGGGATAAAACCTGACCCAACTGGGGTTCAACCCGAAGTTGCAGTCGGGGTCCGCGATGGCCGCGAAGAAATACTTCTGCTGGCCCTCCAGGCGATACTTCAGATTCTCCAGGTCTGTCTTATTGCTTAAAAACGGTTTGCCGTGGCCGGGCGCCACGATGTTGGGTTCATGCTCGAGAATCGTCTTGATGGATTTCACGTGGCTATCGTTCTCCACCCAGTTGCGAAAGATCAGGTTGTGGCGAAGCAAGCTGTCCGCACTCCCCGTGGGGAAAAAGGCGTCGCCGGTAAAAGCCACCCGCGCGCCATCGATGGTTACGAACATCGCCATCTGGTATTCCGTATGGCCGGGTGAATGGAAAACCTGAAACTCAAATTCCTCCCACTTGAACGTCTCACCGTTATGGAAGGCCCGGTCGATCTTGATGGGTTCACCCAGGATGCATCCCAAGTTGTAGCCACGGGGGCTCTGGAGGACATCGACCATGTTCTCGTAGCACCACACCTTGGCGCCGTGATGGCGCACGAGATGGGGGAAGCCGTTCAAATGGTCGTCGTGCATGTGGCTGGGCATGATGACGTCCACAGATTTCAAACCGAACTGCGCCTTGAGTTGGGGAACGGTGTGCTCGACAAAGCCCATGCGGTCGTGAACGGAGGCGGCATTCTTGTAAACGTTGAAGATATTCCCGCTGGCCGAACCGTAATCCACAAAGAGCGCCTTGCCGCTGTCACTGATCAGGGCGTAAGAACTCGAAGTGGTCTGGTACGAAGCCACCAGATGGGGCGTAACCGCATAAGGTTTGTTCTCCACGGTCAGAGGTGTACCCGGAGCGTACGCCGAATACCAACCTTTCAACTTATCAATGAGGTCGGCAATCCCGGCGTCGGCTTGGTTGAAGGGTTCGCCGTGGGAAGGGCAGATCAACTCCGGCCCCTGTTCACGAACCCGCGTCAGCGAAAAGATGGCGCAGTCAACTCCATCGGTGCTCCCGTATTGGTATTGAAGCTCGTAGAGGTTTACCACCTTCCCCGGCGAATGAATCAGGTCGCCCGTGAAGGCCACCTTCTTTCCGTCCACAACTCCCATCAGGCTGACTGAGCCCAGCGTGTGGCCGGGTGAGGGATGGATCAGCAGTTCGTAGGGTCCCCAGCGGTAAGTGTCGTAATCGCGCAGAACTCCCGCCGCGGGCACGTTGTGCGTCAAGCTGAAGAAATCATTCTTGACGTAATACATTTCGAAAATGCCACGATTCCTCCAGAAGTTCTCAGCATCGTCGAACAAGTACCGTTCATGTTGGGGAACGATGATCGGAATCCGCTCGGCAACCGCGCGGGAGTCACCCTGGCATTGGTCGCGATGGTGGTGAGTGTGAAGGATGGCCTCAACTTTGCTGACGCCAATCTGGGTCAGCAGGTTCAGGACGTGCCCGGACCCGAAATCAATCAAGATGGCGCGGTCCCCGTCCTTGAGAACATAAACGTTGCAGGTGTCGCGGAGCACGTAAAGGTTGGGAGAGATCTGTGTCAGCCCGCCCTGCGGCGTGAAATGCACCGGAGGGGGCGGAGCCACCGGCTTCTGCTGCTTTCCCGGCGATGCTCCCGCAAACTCCGCGGCCATCAGTCCCGCGCCGGCGTTGCGCAGAAAGTCCCGCCGGCTTACGCCCAGTTTTCCTATGGTTTTGCGTTTCTTCATCGCTACCCCCTTAGTATGAAGACTCGGGTGTTTTTGTGTATGTCCATACCTCCAATTTCTCGCGTTAAGACTACTCGCATTCGGGCGGCTGTCAAGACCCAACCAGCCCTGACCGGGGCGGATAATGGTGCAGAGGGAAATTGGCGGAAAGGCAAGGTTTCGCCTCCGCAGAGATGCGCTCCTTTGACAGGCTCCTCCCGAAGGCACTTCCGCAGATCGCTAGCAAGGTGATGAAGAACGTCCTCGCGGCCTCTGACCCGGTTGATGGGGTGTTGTAGCGCTGAGCTATAGCTCAGCACGTGCCGACCCTTCGGCCCGCTCAGGGCAGGCTCTAAAGGTCGGCGCTACCATGTTTCTCATCAACGTCACTAGGGAACAATGTGCGGGGCTTCGCCGGGCGAGACGCCATCCGCATCGTTCACCCGGGCCCCTCGCGGAGCTTTCACCGGCCCCTTGAGCAGAGGGTCGTCCGTCGCGTGCATCCAGCGATCCAGGCGGCCCCGCAGGTCATTCAGCGTCGCCTGCAAGGCAGGGCTATCGACGAGATTTCTCCCCTCGTTCGGGTCAAAAAACAGGTCGAAGAGTTCTTCCCGCGGCAGAATTCGATCCCCCCATCCGTTCTTTACCCAGAGTGACTTGCTCGGTCCATTATCGCAGTTACACAAAACCGGATGCGCGCGGCTGCCGAAGCGGCGGACGTACTTCCAGCGCTTGGTACGCACGCACCGCAGCGGTTCGTAGGCGGCGTGGTAGTTCACCTCCGCGAAGATTTCTTCGTTGATTTCCGCCACCTCCCGGCGGAGCACCGGAAGGAAAGATTTGCCCTGTAACCACGGGGGCGGTTGAATCTGCAACAGGTCACACAGGGTGGGAAAGATATCCATCTGGGAAATCATGGCATCACAAATTGCTCCTCCTTCGAAACCGCCCGGCCCCCGCAGGGCCAGACGGACCCCCACCCCCCCGTCGTAGAGATTGCATTTCATCTCCGGGAACGCGATGCCATGATCCGTGGTCGAAATCACCAAGGTGTTTGCCGCCAGCCCGCTCGTATCAAGAGCGTGCAGTATCTCGCCAATTCCCCAATCGAGAACGCGCGCGGAGGCTTTGAAAGCCGCCACATCCTGGCGGGTCTCGGGCGCATCCGCGATCGGGGCGGGGGGCAACTGGAAGGCGGGATTCTCCTGCGGTCCAGGAGTGCGGAAGGTGCGGTGCGTCTCATGGAAACCGACATCCAGGAAAAACGGCTGCTTCGGTGAACTTTTCAGAAAATCCACTGTGGCCGGGGCAACCTGCTCGACATGGTTGCCCGGGAACTCTCTGACCTGATCGTAACCAATCATCGCCGCGTCCCGCGCAACGTGTTGTACGCCCACGAGGGCGGAACTATAGCCGGCGCTTCGCAAAGTGTAGAGGAGATGCTGATGGTAGTCGTTCAGGGTAAACCCGCGGTGCGCCAAGCCCAGCATTCCGCTGCTGTGGGGACACATGCCCGTCAGCAAAGCCGCGCGGCTCGGCGAACAAGTGGGCGCGGCGCAAAATGCCTGCCGGAAGAGGACGCCCTCCTCGGCCACCCGGTGTAAGTTGGGCGTGGGAACGTTGAATCCGTAGGACTGAATGTAGCGGCCCGTGTCATGCGAATGGAGATAGAGAATGTTCGGGCGGCTGGGCGTGGCGCGGTCCCCCAGCGGAAGTGCACTCCCCGCAAGGGACGTTGTGAAGGCCGCGCTGCTCGTGCCGGCAACACACGCCTTGATGAAATCCCTGCGCGCCATGGAAAGATCTTTGACTGCGGACCTGCCGGTCCCGAGCTGACCTCGTTTCATAAGGCTCCCTCCCGCGTGTTGAATTCATGCGTTCGACGCATAAAGATAACACGGGAAGAGTCCCAAAGACAGTGATGCACTGGGAAGGTTGCCCGTCGCGCACACGCCAGAGTCGCCGCCCCTGGGCAGCGACACTACCCCCTGGATGCATGAAAGACGCAATTTCTGTGGGAAGGTGCGAAGCTTGGAAACTTACTTCGCACTAGGCCGAACGCTCGTTGCCCGTGGTCCTTTCTCGCCGCGCTCCATCTCAAACTCAACCCGTTCGCCTTCTTTCAACTCATCGAAGTTGAGTTGTTGAAGGATGCTGCGATGGAAGAACACCTCTTGGCCATCAGTGGAACGAATGAACCCGAATCCGCGGTCGCGGATGACTCGCTTGATTGTGCCTTGCATAGACACCTCGATGCGGAGGGGACCATTTGTGGCGGGTCGATCAACATTGCCAGTGAAGTTACCTCTCGCACACGTTGGGGGCCACTGTACCAGCACGCAAGTGCTTTGTCAAAGGGGGGAATGAGCAAGGCAGGGGTCCGTCAAAGTCCAATAGGGTTGAAAGGGACCCCTCACCCACCGCCTTGCGGTCCCCCCTCTCCCCTGGGAGAGGGCGGTGG
>JBEKAD010000212.1:0-8139 GCA_050018435.1 Terriglobia bacterium | reverse complement strand
GAACTCCGCACGGCACGCGTTTTGCCCTTGACCCCTCTCTCGCCAAGCCCAAGTAGCGCCGACCTTTAGAGCCTGCCCTGAGCGGGGCGAAGGGTCGGCCCCTGCTGAGCTGAAGCTCAGCGCTACAACACGCCATCGACCTGGTCAGAGGCCGCGAGGGCATTTTTCATAAACCTGCTAGAGTCGTACATCCGATAAGGGAGGAATATTGAAGTGACAAACAACATTTCGAGAAGGACTTTTATGGTCGGCGCGGCCACCGTGGCTGCGGCCCTGCGCGTTTGGGGGGCGAATGACCGCATTCGGCTCGGCATCATTGGCTCGGGCCAGCGCGGGCAATACTTGATGACCAAGGCCAACGACGCCGGCAACATTGAATGGGTAGCGATTTCCGACATCTATGACGCCCGGCGGGATCAAGCCGAGCAGGTGGCGAAGAGCCGCGTCGATAAGTATGCCAATTACCATCAATTACTCGATCGCAAGGACATCGACGGCGTCATCGTGGCGACTTTCGATCACATGCATTCCCGGGTAGCCATCGACGCCTGCAAGGCCGGCAAGGACGTTTACGTCGAAAAGCCCATGACCTCGTTGCCCGAGCAGGGGCCGCCCCTGGTGCGCGCCGTCCGTGAGTACAACCGCGTCCTGCAAGTGGGCATGCAGCAGCGCAGCGGCGCCCATTTCGCCGAGGCCAAGCAGAAGTATTTCGATACCGGCGTGATCGGCAAGGTCAACATGGTGCGGACGTACTGGAACGCCAACGGGGGTTATTTGACGCCGGTCCCCCCCGGCATGGAGCAGAAGCCTGCGGGGCTCGACTGGGACGCCTGCCTTGCCTGGCTCCCCAAAATCCCCTGGGACCCCAAGCGCTATTTCAACCGCTTCGCTTACTGGGATTTTTCCACGGGCGGGCAGACCGGCGGCCTGTTCGTGCACATGGTCGACGTGGTTCATTGGTTCCTGAACCTGACGCGTCCCCTGGCGGCCGTGGCGGGCGGAGGAATTTACCTTTACGACGACGGACGCGATACCGCCGACAACATCAACTTCATCCTGGAATATCCCGAGAAGCTCAACGTGACGTTTGAAGCCACCATCACCGACATGATCGACAAAGGGAGCGCGGACATCGTCTTCATGGGCAGCGGTGGAAGACTTTCGATCTTCCGCTACGGCTACCATTTCATCCCGAGCAAAACAAATTCCCAAGCCACTGAGGCCACCGTGCCCGGCGTGAAAGATACACACATGAACAACTGGTTTGACTGCATGCGCAGCCGCCAGCAGCCCAATGCCGACGTGGTGAACGGACACTATTCGGCGATGGCCTGCCATATCGGCAATATCGCCTACCAACAGAGAAGCCGGGCCACCTGGCAGAAGGAGTGGGACGTATGAGCATTGAAATCGGCTTGAATATGGAATTCATCCGGTCGCAGGACAAGCCTTTCGCCGTCGGGGTGGAGATAGCTGCGAAATTGGGTTACAAGTACGTGGAGCCAATGGTCCACAACGGGCGGGAACTCCTGAGTGAAGCGGGCTATTTTCACTCCTTCTCCCTCGATGACGACCCGGGAGAAATGAAGGATATCCTCGATCAAAACGGGGTCAAGCCTTCCGCCTTGAGCGCGCATTGCCCGCTCATGCGGCCGGAAATCAGCGTACTGTATTTGCAGAAGGCCATTCGCTTCGCCGCCGCCATCGGCGCGCCCGTCGTCAATACTGACGAGGGTATTCGCCCCTCTTGGGTGAGCGCGGATGAGGCGTTTCAGGTCATGAAGTATACGCTCTCGACGGTGGTGCGGATCGCTGAGCGCTACGGCGTCTTCATCGGCATTGAACCGCACCAGAGCATTACCCGCACCACGGAAGGACTGCTGAAGATCGTCGGCCTCGTCGAGTCACCGCTCTTACGGGTCAATTACGATACCGGCAACGTGTACTTGGCGGGCGGCGACCCCTACGAGGGACTGAAGGCCGTCTGCCCCTTGCTGGTTCACGTCCACGCCAAGGATATTACCGTTGAGCACGCGGATGCGGAACGCGGCAAGGTGACCGGGACGCCGGTGGGATGCGCCTGCGGGGATGGCGTCATCGATTGGCAGCGAGTCATTTCGATCTTGCGCGACGCCAACTTCAGCGGCGTGCTCTCGGTCGAGTGCGGCACCGAGCAGCAGGCCGCCCGAAGCCTGGCACATCTCAACGGGTTGCTGGGTAGCACTATGTGAGGGTGAACCATGAGTCAAAAAGTCTCCCGGGCGGCGGTCATTTCTGCCCTTTGCGCGACATTCGTTTTGGCCTTTTGCACGATGTCTGCCCAAGACACTATCCCCTTCTTCCAGCCGGGGAAAATCCGCGTGCTGATCTTTTCCGGCCGCAACAATCATGACTGGCGCACCACCACGCCTTTCCTGCGAAAAGTTCTGGTGAACAGCGGCCGGTTTGACGTGCGGGTGGAAGAGGAGCCCGCCGGAGTTACGGCGACGACGCTGGCGGCCTACGATGTGCTGGTGCTGGACTACCAGGGCCCGCGCTGGGGAGAAGTCACGGAAAACGCCGTGGAGAACTTCGTCAAGCAGGGCAAAGGACTGTTGGCAGTCCACGCGGCGAACTACGCCTTCACGGGTCTCGAGGTCTTGGCCGATAACCACAAGCCCTCCGGCCTCAAGCAGCCGCCCTGGCCCGAGTATTTGCAGATGATTGGCGGCTGGTGGACGGTGGGGCCGCCCAAGACCGCTCACGCCCCGCGCCATTGCTTCACGGTGAAGTTCGTGGACCGCGAGCATCCCGTCACCCGCGGTTTGGCGGAGTCCTTCCGCGTTTCCGATGAGCTCTACCACAGTCCCCGGATGTCGCCCGGTGCGCACATCCTGGCCACGGCTTTCGATGACCCGGCGAATGGCGGCACGGGCAAAGATGAGCCCATTATCTGGACCGTCAACTACGGCCAAGGCCGAACGCTCTACACGGCTCTGGGTCATGATGTGTCGGCCCAGCAAGAAAGCGGTTTTGTGAGCACGTTTACGCGCGGCGTGGAGTGGGCGGCCACCGGCGCCGTTACCCTTTCACCCGCCGGCACGCTTCCCAGCCAAGCGCCGCCGCCGCTTCGCTTGCTGGTGGTCACCGGCGGGCACCCCTACGCCACCACTTTCTACACGGTCTTTGAAGGAGCGGATGACCTGCACTGGGAACACGCCCTCTCGAACCATGAGGCCTACCGCGGTGACCTCCGCAAAAAGTACGACGTCCTGGTGCTCTACGACTTTACCCAGGAGATTAGCGACGCAGAGAAGGCCAACTTGCGCGACTTCGCGGAAGCGGGCAAAGGTATCGTGGTGCTCCATCACGCCATCGCCGATTATCAGGACTGGGAATGGTGGTACAAGGAGGTCGTAGGAGGCAAATACCTTCTTAAACCCGACGGCTCCATGCCCGCATCGACATTCAAAGACAATCAAGAGTCTTGCGTTCGCCCCGCCATGCGCCACCCCATCACCGCCCATGTCGGGACCATGCACCTGTGGGACGAAACTTACCACGGCATGTGGATTTCACCGGACGTGAAAGTGCTGCTCCAATCCGATGCTCCCACCAGCGACGGCCCCGTGGCCTGGATCAGCCCTTACGAAAAATCGCGCGTTGTCTACATCCAACTCGGCCACGGTGAGAGCGCGCACCTCTACCCTGCCTACCGAGTGCTGGTCCAAGACGCCATCCGTTGGACCAGCGGCAGACTCGATGCGGAGAAGAAGTAGGGGAAAGAGAGGGTAGCTGGTAGCCACAGTCAGCGTTTTTCTGACCGTGGGTTCTTTCCTTGATGACGAAGGCATAGCACGCAGGAATGGTTCAATCCCGCGCGGAAGCGGCGGGTGAGGCGGGGGTAGCCACGGTCAGTGCAGTCCTGCCCGTGGGTTCTTCTGGCGGTGGTCGAGTTACAGCAAACTTACTTTGGACAGGGCAACGGTAGCGGCGTGTTCCCTCCCGATTGACGACCTGCCGCTGGAGCATCGGGCAGGAGAAAAGCCCACGGTCAGAAAAACGCTGACCGTGGCTACCCGCTTCGATCCTGAAGCCTATCCACTCCAGGTGCTTGGGTTCTTCGCGGGTCGTGTACAGATGATCAGCCGGCGGCCCAAGCGGGCGTTCCAACGCGGCGTTCCATTCGACCACACTAATTTACGAATATCTCACGTATAGCCGCAGTGAGGTCTTGTCGTTCTAGTTCCGCTGCAATGAATGGAGCGTGCCTCCGCAGGTAGTCGAACGGAATCCCGTCCTGGCAGCAGTACTCGCTTAACCAGTCGACGCGACTCTTCAGACATGTTCCCTCGTCGTTCAGCCCCAGGCGGTCGATTGTCGCCTGGACTTGTTGCTGGATTTCGGGATCAAGGTCCGGTTGCGGCCTTACCAACATCGAGGGGAAATCAATGACGAACCAGCCATTCTGAATCAAAAAAGGATCCAACACGTCTTCGTGTATGCCCTTGCGACCGTTCAGTGTTGCGCAAGCGAGCCTGTAGTTTCCCCACTCATAAGCTTCATCCGGGTACAAATCTTTAGGCCTAAAGTGCTCAACCGTGTCCGCGCCGGTGTCATAGGGAATCCAATGGCAGCTGTAAGCGCATATTCCGGAGTACTCATCGTGCAACTGCGAGGCTATCTCACGCCAGTAGCTGTGGCTGCGCCATTGCTTTGGCGTCGGTCGTCGGTTACCTCGAAGAAAGCGTTGCCCCCTGCGGTGGACCCGATCATTGAACGCGGCAGGCTCCGGCCTCTGATCAACATGGATCATTTACCGACACCGTGCTGCTGGGCAAAGTATCGCCAGCGCGGCCAGAATTCGTCGTCTGGAGCGAGCAGGCTGACCAAGCGCGAATTCAGGTCACGCACTTTTTCGGGTGGGACCGTTGCGGACAACTGGAGACTCTTAGCTTCATTGATCGCGCGCTCGGCCGGAAGGGAACGCGCTTGGCCCAGCCCGAACACCTCTGATACAAGCCAGAGATCCGCCCTTCCCCGCCTTACAAAAGGTAGTTCCTCGAGCGCGACATGACCCTCCACTAGCTTTAGGTGATGAAGGCCATCCCGGTCCCCATCGAAAACCGCCTCCATGGAGGCCAAGACAAGGGGCGAATGCGTGGCGATATGGAGTTGTGGCTTAACCATGGATGAGAGCTCGGCGGCTACTTTCATAATAGAAGGCACAATTAGACGTTGCCAAAGGGGGTGGAGATGCGCTTCCACCTCATCCACGATGAGCACTAGGTGACGCTGTGGTTCCCGGCGCATGATTGAACTGCCCGCTAGATGTTCGTGCCAGGCCCATACGAGAACGTAGGCGAGGGCAACAATCCTCTGGACTGCCGCTGACGCGTGAAGTATTAGAACCTTCCCGTATGGCATCTGGAGTGTGGGGATCCAGCGGGAGTCGGGAAGCAGGCGCCCGGGTTCTCCCGGCTGTAGCTGCTCGGACTCAGACGGCGAAAGCGCAGTCAAGCTGGAAACAAAGGCTGAGTAATGGTCTTTGAAGCGCTCGCCCCCGGTTTGCCACGAGAGCCAGTCTCTCAACAAACCGTTGCAAACCCACCTCTCCCATGTTTGGCCAGTTCCGACGGCTTTATCTTGACTCCCATCCCACACTTGACTACGGGTCAGGAAGATTCGTCCGGGAGCCTTTGCTCTGCTGTGCTGCTCCTCCAGTTGGGCCCTTGCCGGGTCCCAAATTGCGAACGAACCATCATATCTGGCATAAATCACTAGGCCCGGCGAGCGTGGAGCCGGCGGACTGACCACCCAGGTCTGGCGGGTCCAGTTAAAGGACGCAGAGAAATCCTGCACCTTGCCAGTAGCCGAAGTTAGGGAAAACCTGATCTTGGGTTGGTGTTTCGCCACGCCCTCGCGCGGCGCTGCGGCAAACTCCAGCCATTCACCCGTCAGAGCCCACCACAAACACTCCAACAGGAATGTCTTACCGAGGCTGTTGTCCCCCGTAATAACGTTGAGGCGTTCCGCGGGTTCATACCGTAAGGTCCTCGCTGGGCCAACCTCACGGATTTGCAGCGACCGCAAAGCGGCTCCAGGGGGCGGACCCCAACCGGGCGGATTTCCGATCACCGCAAGCAGATCGCCTTCCGAGATTGGTTTTCCCGTTACCCAAGACGGGGCGATTTCTGAGACATTTTCATCGAAGAGTGCCTCGATTTCTTGGGCGGTAAGGTTATATTCGGAGCTTAGCTTTTTGAGAACGTCGCCCGGCGACACGCTAGCTGGCCACTCGCTGTCGCGAAACAGCCATACTCCTAAATGGAACGATGGGATCAGATGCCTATTGAGGTGACGTCGGAGCTTTACAATGTAGTCGTTCCTCCACCCCCAAGAAGATTCCTTCTTTTTGTGAATCAGCGCGTCACCAAACGTGTCAGTGGTTATCCGCTGGAGGGAGGTGCTACCGTATCTGGGAGATGTCCACCGATTAGATGGGTCCGACGTCTTGAGGGGGTTGTAAAAACCTGCGTAGGCCGCGGCTGGTCTGTAGTGCTTCTCTAAGATGCCTTGGGCAATCCGTGAGAACACCAGAGTGCGGGCACTCCCAACTGGGATTCCCTCTTTCTTGAAAGCCAGAAATGCCGTCCCAAAAAACGGATTCAGCCGGGCAAGAAGCGGCAATGAAAGCTTCACTTGGTCGATGCTCAGGAACACGCTCATAGTCCGCGCAGCTCGTTCACCATGAAGTCGCAAAATTCCTCACTCAAGTCTATGCCAACCGCACTCCTTCCCGAATTCAGTGCCACCCTCAAAGTTGTCCCGCTTCCGGCGAAGGGATCGAGGACGCGTCCCACTTCCGGGCAGCCGACTTCGAGACACCTCTCGACCAATTGCTCTGGATAGGCCGCAGAGTGCAAACCGCCATTGGAGCGCCTGCGGGCGGAAATTGTCCAAATATCCTCGTCGGATTTTAGGGAGACTCGGGAAAAGTGGTACCGAGGTGATTTGCTAAACATGAAAATCATTTCATAGGTACGCCATGGTCTATCTTTGGCGGTCGGCTCGGGGATTGTCCCTTTTCGCGTCCAGACGATCGGTGATCGCAAAATCCAGCCCCGTGCGATCATCTCTAACGCAACCCTCCATGGTATGCCGATGACTGTCTTCCGCGGAACCCCTAGACCACCCGCATCAACCGCACGTAGGCCGAATCGCCGTGCGGAGCTCTTCTTGTCGGCACCCTTTGGCTGACCCTTTGCGGAGTAGTATGTGTCGCCTAGATTCAGGAACAGCAGGCCATCCTTGGTCAGAACGCGACGCACCTCATCCATGATGTCGGCGACATTCCTCACGTAACCGTCAATCGTTCTCTCTTGACCAATCTGGCCTGCCACTTTGTAATCACGCTGCCAGTAATACGGCGGCGAAGTGATCACACAGTTGAAAGAGCCCGCCTCAAAGCTCTTAAGCACGCTTCGGGCATCACCTTTATGGACCTCCCATGCGAGACCCTGTCGGGTGTGTCCCCCCCAATCATGAACGCCGGTCGGAGGCAAGGAGATCTCGGAACAATGCGTGCGTTCCGATGCGGACAGTTGAGCTTGTATATTCCTCGTGTCGGTCATGGCGTGAACGCGAACGCTGGTATTCTAACACGCGTTGCGTCTGACGACGATGCAAGATCACCTTGGACAAATCGGCTGCTGACGTTGCGGGTCATGCGGTTGGTAGCCACAGTCAGCGTTTGTCTGACCGTGGGCTTTTCTCATGTGCGATACCCCAAGGGCAATCGCACGTAATCAATCTTGATGGGACACGCCGCCACCGTTGCCTTGTCCAAAGCAAAATTGTTGTAACTCGACCAACACAAGTCTTCAGTTGTCAGTTTTCAGTTATCCGTAACAACGGGTGGCAAGGCGAAAGCGGGTGTAGCGCAGACCTCGGCCTTTGAGGTCTGCGGTTCTTCCTTCGATTCACGCTCCCGAATCCGAGGGCAGGCACCCCTCTTTGAGATTTGCGGCTTTTCCTACAGAAGAGCCGCAGACCTCAACCCCGGAGGTCTGCGCTACACGCGCTGCGGTTCTTCCGCAAGAAAAGCCGCGGACCTACAGAACAGGTCCGCGCTACCCTTCTACTGTGGCTTTGGAACGG
>JBEKAD010000211.1:0-8140 GCA_050018435.1 Terriglobia bacterium | reverse complement strand
CCGTGCCAAACGGCGCGCGCATGTTTCCATACGTTCGAGCGTCGCAGGACTCGCCATCAACTCCCGGATCTCTCCCGCCAGCCGCTCCGGGGTCAACTCCGACTGCACGATGACGCGCGCTGCTCCCGCCTTCTCCATGGCCCGGGCGTTCTCCAACTGGTGCTGATCCGTAGCGCCCGGGAAAGGAATCAGCAACGCCCCTCTGCCGGCCGCCGCCAGTTCGGCCACCGCCGTCGCGCCCGCGCGCGAAATCACCAAATCCGCCTGCGAAAGCGCCCCGGGCATGTCATCGATAAAGGCGTGAACCTCAGCAAATAAGCGTCGTTCCTGATAGGTCTTCCGAACTTCATTATAGTCGCGTTCGCCGGTTTGGTGGATGATTCTAATCCCGCCCGGGAATGCCTCATTTTTGGGCGCGGCAACCGGTGTAGCGCCGGGCTTTAGCCCAGCATCCGATGTAGCGCCGACCTTTAGGTCGGCACATGCCGGGCTAACGCCCGGCGCTACATCAGCTACTCCGCCCGCCTCGCGCGCCAGCAGTGGCAAACTTTCCACGACTGCTTGGTTGATCGCCCTCGAACCCTGACTACCACCCACCACGAGAACGGTAAAGGACGCTTTTGGGCGGCGGGGCGGAATGTCGAAAAACGCCCGGCGCACCGGATGCCCCGTCACGCGCGCCTTCTCTCCGTAAAGGTGCGCCGTTTCGGCAAATCCCACCGCTGCGGCGCGGACCAGCGGCGCCAGGAGGCGGTTGGTGAAACCTGGCCGGGCGTTGGGCTCAATCAAAATCGTGGGAATATCACGCAGCGCTGCTTCTAACATTACCGGGCCTGCCAGGTAACCGCCCACACCTACTACCACCTGGGGTTTAAATTCCCGCAAAATCCCCGCCACGTCAACCATTGTGCGCGGCAAAACCAGAAGATTGCGCAGCCTCTGAATGCCGCCGATGCCCTTCAAGCCCGCTGCGTCAACGGCGCGAAGCCGAAAGCCTGCCGCCGGGATCAATTTCGCTTCCAACGGGCGGTGCGTGCCCAGGAATTCGATCTGGTAGCCGGGAATCGCACGCTCACCCCGCGCGCGCAATTCTTCGGCCACCGCCAAGGCCGGAAAGATATGCCCGCCCGTTCCGCCAGCGACCATCAGGATGCGGGCTCCCGTGTTTTCCGCGTCCGCTGTCAGGCCGTGTTCGCTATTCAATTCCCATCCACCCAGCAGAACAAGTCAAAAGTCAAAACGCAAAAGTCAAAAGGCAAAAGTGAAAACTAACAACTGAAGATCACACCCCTCGCCCCCTAGGGGGACAGGGAAGAAGAATTCTTAGTTCTCGCGCTGCGTTCATGAGACCCCGTAGCGCGGACCGTTTTTGGGGTCCGCGGTGCTTACTTTGCAAAAAAACCAAATCTTAATGACGGACGCCTGCCCTTGGGTTCGGGAGCGCGAGTCACAGTAAGAACCGCAGACCTCAAAAGCGGAGGTCTGCGCTACGCTTGCTTCACCCTTCAGCCTTCATCCTTCAGACTTCAGCCTTCAGCTTGCCTGCTGAGAAATATTCAAAAGTATCCCCACCGCCACCAAATTCACCAAAAGCGACGAACCTCCATAGCTCACGAACGGCAGGGGAATACCCTTGGTGGGGAGCAGTCCCAGCACCACGCTCATATTCACCAGTGCCTGCCCCACGATCATCACCGTCAACCCAATCGCTAGCAAACGCCCAAAGTAATCCTGGCAGCCCGCACTCGCCCGCAGCCCACGAATCAGGATGAGGGCGAAGACGGCCACAATCGCCAGGGTCCCGATCAAGCCCAGCTCTTCTCCCACCACGGAGAAAATAAAATCCGTCTGGGGTTCGGGCAGAAAGAAGAGTTTTTGCTTGCCTTCCATCAGCCCCACGCCGGTTATGCCGCCGGTTCCAATGGCAATGTACGACTGAATGATCTGGAATCCCCTACCCAAGGGGTCAGCGTAGGGATTCAAGAACGCCAGAATACGGTCGTGACGATAAGTGGAGTGGGAGATCAGCCACCACAGGGCGGCCAGCGCGGGAACTAGAGCCCCCGCAAAATAGCGAAGATGCAACCCCGCGGAGAAGAGCATGGCCGCTAGGATCAAACCCAAGGCCAGAGTGGTGCCCAAATCACGCCCCTTATAGACCAACACTGCCAAGATGCCGGCAACCAGAGCGATCGGAACCAGGGTGTGCTTCCAGTCGTTCACCGCGCCTTTGCGCAGATCGAGAAAAAACGCCAGGAAGACAGCCAGAATAATCTTGGCGAGCTCGGAGGGCTGAAAGCTTACCAACCCCAGGTGAAACCACCGGTGTGTATTGTGGCTGCGGTCAACGAACAGTACGGCGACGAGAAGGATAATCTCGAGCGCCAGCGCGGGAAAAACCACCAGGGGACTTGCCAAGCGCCGGTAGTCCGTATGCATCAAGATTGCTACCGCGATCAGGCCCACGCCCGCCCAGGCCAATTGCCGGAGCAAGAAATAATCGGCGTTGTTGTACCGATCCACTGCCATGACCGCCGAGGCGCTGAAGACCATCAAAGCGCCAAACAGCACCAACCCCACCACGGCGCCAAACAGAATCTTGTCGGATTGGAGTTGCCTTGCCATTTGCGATTTGCGATTGTCGATTGACGATTGCTGGTCGTCAGTTACCGGTCATTAGTAATAAGTAATAGCAATATCGATTTTCGGCTTTTTTTCAATCGACAATCGTCAATCGAAAATCGACAATCGTCAATGCCCTCTGTCGTCACTGCCGTCGAACAGCGTCGGCTGCCGTGGAGAGTGCTGAGCGCCGGGTCCGGCGCCTTGGACTTCGGGCTCCGGACTCCGGACCTGGGACTGCGTACTTTGGACATCGGACTTCGGACTCCGGACTTCGGACTCTCGTTCCGCCGCCGGGCGCGCCTCATACGGCAACGCTTCATCGTCGAGGGTCTCCGCCCTGCTCGCCGAAATAGAGACCGCAGGTTCGCCCTCAGGGACGACCTGCGATTCCATTCCCGGCATTTCTACGGCGTCCACCTCGTAGACATAACTCAACTCAAGATGGTGCGGGACGCTTGCCGGGGATTGCACTGATATGGCCGCTTCATGGGTGTGCGTGGAGGCGACCACCCCGCCCTCCGGGCACCCCTCCTTATTAAGGAGGGGAGTTACGGCGTCGCGGGCCCCCTCCTTGCTTGGAAGGTGGGTGACAAGTTGGGGCCTCCCCTCCTTGGCAAGGGGGGCAGGGGGTGGTTGTTCCTCCTGGCTCCTCACTTCCGGGTCCTGACTCTCGGCCTCGGAGATGCCGGATTCAAGATGCCCGATTCCAGATGCCGGACTCCGGACTCCAGAATCCGGAGTCCAGACTTCTGGCTCCAGACTGCGGACTACGGACTCCGGACTTCGGACCTCGGACTTCGGACCTCGGACTACCCTGCCCGCCGACACATCATTCGCAAGCCGCTTTACCAACTCCTTGAACACGCGGCCGCGCTCTTCGTAATCCTTGAACTGATCGAAGCTCGAACAGGCCGGCGCCAGCAGCACGGTATCGCCCGGGCGCGATCGGGCAAAGGCCTCGTACACGGCGGTCGAGAGATCTCCGGCCTGGACAAGTTCCGTCGAGCCCGCGAGCTGTTGGGCAATCACCGGGGCGGCGGCTCCAATCACCAAAATCTCGCGCACACGTTCCTTGATGAGCGGAAGGAGCGGCGTGTAGGGCGCGCCTTTGTCCTTGCCACCCAAAATCAGGTGGACGCCGCGCTCAAAGGCTTCGAGTGATTTCACCGTGGCGTCGACACTGGTGGCCTTGGAGTTGTTATAAAAATCCACTCCCTGAATTTCACAGACAAACTCCAAGCGATGCTCGACGGCCTGAAACGCCCGCACGGCCTTGCGAATGGCGGCAAAATCCGCACCCAGCACGCATGCCGCGGTGGTGGCCGCCAGCACGTCTTCCAGGTTGAAATCGCCCCGCAAGGTCACGTCGCGCGTTTCAAACAGCACGCGTTCCAGGTGCCGCACGCGATAGTAGATCTTGCCCCTGGAAACGAAAACGCCAGTCGGGAGCTCACGGTGGCGGCTGAAAAGCACGGGGCGGCTGGAGACCATTGCCTGAAGTCCGGCTACCCAGGGATCGTCGGCGTTCAGGACGGCATAATCCTGCCCCCGCTGATTCCGGAAAATCTGACGCTTGGCCTGCGAATAGGCTTCCAGATTCGGGTGCCGGTCCAGGTGGTTGGGCGAGAGGTTGAGCATGACCGCCACATGCGGACGGAAGTCGTGAATGCCTTCCAATTGAAAGCTGCTCAGCTCGGTAACAAATTTTGTGCCGGGGAGGGCGTGGTCCACCGCCGAACTCAGGGCATTACCAATGTTGCCGCCCACGAAGGTGGGGAACCCGGAGGCCTTGAGCATGTCGCCGAGCAGCGCGGTGGTGGTGGTCTTGCCGTTCGATCCGGTAATGCCCACCAACGTTCCTTCCAGAAACCAGGAGGCGGCCTCGACTTCCGGATAAATGGGAATCATCCGCTGGCGCGCCGCTTGAAGCTGCGGCAGGTCCCAGGGCACGCCGGGACTGATCACGATGAACTGGTGCCGGAGGAACGTTTCCGTGCGTTGCGACCCGAGTTCCAGCCCAACTTTGTCCTTGAGGAGTTGCGGCAGGACTTCGCGAAATTCCGCGGGAGGCTTGCGATCAGTCACCGTCACCACCGCGCCGCGCCGCGCCAGGGCGCGAGCCACCGCCAGGCCGCTCCGGGCCAACCCCACCACCAGTACGCGTTTGCCTTGAACATCCATTTCTTTAGTCTTTTGTACTTCGTCCGTGGTCCGTGGTCCTTAGTCAGTGGTCAAACATCAGTTTTCAGTCGCACGCCAAGCCAATTTGCCAGCATCTGAGGGCAACTGACAACGGACCACGGACAACGGACAATGTTTTACCGCAACTTCAACGTGGTAAGCGCAAAAAGCGCGAAAATCAGCGCGGCAATCCAGAAGCGCGTGATGATTTTCGATTCCTTCCAACCGGACAGCTCAAAGTGATGGTGCAACGGCGCCATGCGAAAGATGCGCTTACGGCGCAGTTTAAACGACCCGACTTGGAGGATGACGGATAGTGCCTCAAACACGAAGATCCCCCCAATAAAGGGCAGCAGCAATTCCTGTTTGATCAGCACCGCGACGGTGCCCATTGCTCCCCCCAATGCCAGCGAGCCCACGTCGCCCATAAAAATCTCCGCCGGGTAGGCGTTGTACCAGAGGAAACCCAGGCTGGAACCCACCATCGAGCCGCAGAAGATGGTCAGTTCCCCCACGCGTGGCAGATGTTCCAGGTCGAGATATTCAGAAAACACCGCGTGTCCTGCGACATAGGTCAGTACGGTCAAGGCCGACGCTGAAATCAGCAGACACCCAATCGCCAAGCCGTCGAGTCCGTCCGTCAGATTGACGGCATTGGAGGAGCCCACCAGAACCAGAATAACGAAGAGCAAAAAGGGAAGAAACGCTAGGGGGTACGTCCAAATATTCCCGAGAAAGCGCGTAATCAGAAAGGTCGGGTGGATACGCTTGAAAAAGGGGAAGATCAGAGTGGTCGAGTATTGCCCGCGCGCGGACAGGGAAACCAGAATGACGCCGAAAATAAAACTGACCAGAATCTGAAGCAAAAACTTTCCCCGTGCCGTCAGCCCCTTGTTCTGTTGGCGCCGGACTTTCTGGTAATCGTCCCAAAAGCCGATGCCGCCGAACGCCATCGTCGTGCCCAAGGTGAGCCACACAAAAATGTTGCTGAGGTCCGACCAAAGCAGGGTGGGAACAACCATGCAAAGAAGAATCAGCACGCCGCCCATGGTGGGGGTTCCGGCCTTGGCTTGGTGCGCTTGCGGCCCGTCTTCCCGGATGTACTGGCCGATCTGGAATTCCTTGAGCCTCCGTATCAACCACGGGCCCAAAGTCAATGAGAGGAGCAACGCGGTCAGACTGGCGTATGCGGTCCGAAAGGTAATGTAGTGAAACAGGTTGAAGACGTGGAAGTCTTGATGGAGTTTGAGATAGAGGTAGTAGAACATAAAAGAAAGTCCAAAGTCCGGGGTCCGGAGTCAGAAGTCAGAAATCACTGAAACTAGAAACTGGAAACTAGAAATTCTAGACGCCGGGCGTCCAGTTTCGAGTTTCAAGTTTCTAGCTTCCAGTTTCGAGTTTCCAGTTTCGAGTTTCCAGTTTCTAGCTTCTGACTTCTCGCTTCTGCTTTTTCAGCAATTCAATTACCGTCTCTAAATGAACCGCCCGCGAGCCTTTCACCAAGATAACATCACCAGGCGCGATCAAAGTCTGGCAGAACTCGCCCGCCGATTGGGGGTCGGGGAAGAATCGCGCGTGCGACGGGGGAATCCCCCCTTCGACCGCCCCTTCCACGAAAAACCGGGCGTCGCCTTGTACGGCAATCACCCACGCCACGCCGCTTGGCGCGCAACTCCGGCCCACGCCTCGGTGCAACTCCGGCGACGTAGGCCCCAACTCCAACATCTCACCCGCCACCACGATGCGGCGGCGCGCCCCCGGCCAGACGGCGAGCGTTTCAAGCATGCGCTCCATGGCCAAAGGGTTCGAGTTATAGCAATCGTTGATGATGGTGACCTCACCCGGGAGTTTTAGAATTTCACTCCGCTGGTGTAAATTTTGAAATCCCGCCAGCGCCTGGCGCAGCTCCTCAGGTGGAATTGCCCAGACGCTCGAGGCCGCAATCGCTGCCAAGGCATTGTGGATGTTGTGGCGGCCTGGAAGGGGGATTGTGCACTCAAACTCCCATTCCGGGGCCATCACGCGAAAGGCGCTCCCGATGCCCGTTCCCGGCTTGACCTCCGTGGCGCGAAAGGCCGCATTCTGCGAAAACCCGAACGTCGCGACGCGCCCGGGAAAGCCCTCCGCGAACTTTCGCACGCGCTCATCGTCTTCGTTCAGAACGGCGACAGCGCCCGGGCCGACCGTAGCGAGATAATCGATTAACTCGCGTTTGGCCAGCGCGATCGCATCGACAGAATCGAAGAACTGCAAGTGCGCGGGGGCCACGTTGGTGACCACCCCGACCTCAGGCTCCGCCAGCCGTGCCAGGCGAGCAATCTCGCCGGCGGCGGACATCGCTAATTCCATCACCGCCACTTCGTGCTCAGGTTCCAGCCCCAGCAACGCCAACGGGAGTCCATAGTCATTGTTCAAGTTCCCTGGAGAACGCAGCACGCGAAAACGCCGGCTGAGGATGGCCGCGATCATTTCCTTCGTGGTGCTCTTCCCGGTGCTGCCCGTGACCGCCAGAAGCCGCTTGCCCCATTTGCGGCGGACTTCGCGGGCAAGCGTCTGGAGTGCGCTGCGCGTGTCCACCACCGCAAGCAGTGCCGGTCGCCATTCCGCCGGAGCGCTGGCGCAAAAGGCCTCCTCCACCACCACGCCGGCGGCGCCGCGGTCCAGCGCCTGTCCCACAAACTGGTGCCCGTCAAACCGCGGTCCGCGGAGGGCGAAGAAAAGCTGGCCGGGCACGAGCGAGCGCGAGTCGATGGAGTATCCCTCGACGGGGCGATCCGTCACGCCACAGGACGCTCCCAAAAACGCCGCCACTTCGCCCATCGTCAACTTCATTGCCGATTGCCGATTGCCGATTGTCAATTGCCGATTGACGATTTTCGAAAATCGCCTCCGCAGGCGGGTTTTCAATCGTCAATCGACAATCGTCAATCGTCAATTACTGTAGCCCATCTCCGCCAGGACCTTGCGCGCCACGTCCCGGTCGTCGAATTCAATCTTCCCGTCTTTGAGAATCTGATAGGTCTCGTGACCTTTGCCCGCCAGGACCACCACGTCGCCCTCGCGAGCCTCTGCCAGCGCTTTGCGGACCGCCATGCCGCGATCGACTTCCGCGAGGTAAGGTTTGCCCGTACGCTGCAACCCCACCAAGGCATCCGCCATGATCAGCAGCGGGTCTTCGCTGCGGGGATTGTCGGATGTCAGCACCACGAAGTCCGCCAGCGCGCCGGCGGCTTCGCCCATGCGCGGGCGCTTCGTCCGGTCGCGTTCGCCGCCGCAACCGAAAAGAACAATCAGGCGATCGCGGGTAAGTTCGCGCGCGGTCCTCAGGACGTTT
>JBEKAD010000210.1:0-8140 GCA_050018435.1 Terriglobia bacterium | reverse complement strand
CATCCGAAGTAGCTCGCGTATTAATCGACCCCGTGCCACCTCACACCGTTGCGTTGGGCGAGCTCAATGGCATAGTGAATTGCCACGGCAACGGAATACTCGGGGCGCAGGGGATCCCTCTTGTCAACCACGGCGATCACGCCGCCACCCGGGCGATACACGGGACTGCCACTGTTTCCCGGGCGCAAGTGGATGTCAATCCCCACAGCGTCGCTGGGCGGCGGTGAAGGAGCATCTGTTTCTCTGAGCCCCGTTCTGTCGATCCACACGACACTACCGGATTGCGTAACCGGCTGCCACGAAAATGCCGGATAGCCGCTAACCCTTGCCGCCATTCCCACCGCCACGGCGTGCGTATCGAGCGTCGCAAAAGGCGGCATTTCGCCGGGGTTTGGAACAAGCGGCCGTTCAGCCTTCAACAATGCCAGGTCGTTGGGTTCGTCAAGTGCCACCACATCACATGCAACCGCTCGGGCAGTGCGAGGGCTGGTGACCGCCAATTTTGCTAGGATCTTCGCTCCCGGAGCTTTCTCTAGGCACCCCTTCGCGGCTTCCACCACATGCCAATTGGTAATTAGGTAGCCGTCTTCATTGATGAGGAAACCCGTCGCCGAACACTCTTGGTTTTGGTCTTGATTCGCTGGGCCGACGGCCAGTAATTGCACTACGGCGCGCAACACGCGGTCGTATTGCGGGGGCGGCTTTTGTGCTGGAGCTTGTGAGGAGGCCGCGATAGGAAAGGAAAGGCAAGTCAAAACGCAAAGCGCAAAGGGCAAAAGGCAAAAAGAACGGTAGTACACGATGTTCGATGTTCTCAAGGGGCCATCCTATGGATTCTCATTCGGGGCCTTCGCCTTTCCTTTGGCCGTCGCAACCGCTTTGGATAGCATTGCGCGCAACTGGTTCGATTCATCAATGAGCGCGTCCATCTTTTTTATAGGGATTTTGCCGGAACGCACCAATAACTGCAGCCAATAGCCCGACTCGCGAAGCTCCTTGAGCGCGATTTGCAGTTTATGGGTGAAATCTTCTTTCGATTCTGCACCCTGCGCTTCTTCGTAATTGGCTCCTGCGGACATGGCACTGCGAAGCAGTTGGTCAGCGATGCGTCTTCCTACCAGCGTGCTGGGCAGAGCATCTACCAGCTTAATCACTCGCACGCTGTAATCGAGCAGCCTCTCTCCAATCTTCCGTTGTTCTGCCATTCAATCTCCGTATCTTTGCTTCATAATCTTGCTTTGCCACGAATCCTCAGACGTTTGCCCTTTGCCTTTTGACATTTGCTATTTGCCTTTTGGTTTGTTCTTGCCTTCCAACACTACCTCGCAAGAGCCGTGCCCCCCCCACCAATCCTGCACGCTTCCGTCCGTCGTTTTGACCTTTGCGTTTTGCGTTTTGACTTGTTCTTCATTTCGCGAAAGCCTCCCGCTATCAACAAAACCTCTACCAGTCCTGCACGCTTCCATCTCTTCGCCGCGCGGTGGGCAGATAGGCGCGCTGGTAAGGATATTTCCTGGCCAATTCCTCATTCAGGTCGGTCCCCAGGCCGGGCGCGTCGCGAACCGTCATGTAGCCGTCTTTGAACTCCGGCGCGCCGGGCAGGACTTCTCGAGTGACCTCGGGGAAGAAGACCATTTCCTGGATTCCGAAATTGGGGATGGAAATATCCACGTGCACATTGGCAGCGTGCGTCGGGGGAGCGATATCGGCCGGGCCGTGCCAGGCCGTCTTGACCTGAAAAGCCTCGGCCAGCGCGGCCACTTTGCGGGCGTTGGTGATACCTCCGATATGCCCCAAGTCGCAGCGAATGAAATCGATCAACTGTTCTTTGATGAGCGGGACGCAATCCCAGAGCGTATTGAACAGCTCGCCCATGGCGAGGGGCGTGGTGGAATGCTGGCGAACCAGGCGGAAGCTTTCCTTGTATTCCGGCCGCAGCGGGTCTTCCAGAAAGAAGAGGTGGTAAGGCTCGAGTTCCTTCGCCAAGCGCGCGGCCTCCACCGGTCCGAGCTTCTCGTGAACGTCGTGGAGCAGTTCCACTTCCTCGCCGAGCGTCGCACGCAAGTGTGCGAAGAGCTTGGGCACAATGCGCAGGTACGGCCCCGGCTCGAAGAGTTCGGTGTGCGGCAGGTCGGCTTGCTGCGGGACGCGGCCCGCGATCTCTTCCGATTTTTTCTTGTCGGACGTGCCGTACGTTCCCTCCAGCCCAGGAATAGCCACCTGGGCGCGAACACACTGGAAGCCGCGCTCCATGGCGCGCCGCACGGCGTCTTCAACCTCGGTAAGGTTGTTGCCGGCAGCGTGGGTGTAAGCGAGCGCTCCCTCGCGCGTGCGTCCGCCCAGCAATTGATAGACAGGCATGCCCGCGCGCTTGCCCTTGATGTCCCACAGCGCCAGGTCGACGCCGGCGAGCGCCGTCATCTGCACCGGACCGCCCCGCCAGTAAGGGCCGCGATAGAGGTATTGCCAGGTGTCCTCGATGGCTTCCGGGTCGCGCCCGATCAGCAACGGCGCGAGGTGCTTTTCCAGCGTCGTCGCCACGGCAAGTTCACGCCCGTTGAGCGTGGCGTCGCCCACTCCGTAAAGCCCCGGCTCGCTGGTCAGGATCTTCACCAGCACGTAGTTGCGGTCCGGGCAGGTGACGATGACGCGCACGTCGGTAATCTGGAGTGGCGGCAGGCCCGGCGTGGAAGTGGGTGGCGACGCCTCACCCCAAGCCGTTCCTCGCGCCAAAGCGGGCTTGGCGAGTGCCGTGGCTCCGGCGAGTTTCAAGAATCCCCGGCGGTTCGCGGGTTGAGCTTTGGGTGGCATAGAACCTCCTGCGCGGTGATTAAGGGTAACGATTGGCTCTGCTCGAAATGCCAAGTGGTTTTCACGCAGGCCATTCTACCCCAGGCGGGCAAGACGGGCCCTCTCTGGGTGCGCGACATGGAAATGAAAGCCGAACCCTCGGACGTAGCGCGGGCAGGCTGCCCGCGCTACCTCCGCTTGCGGTGGGTAAGGGGGTTAGCACTTAATGGGAAACCGCTATGGCCGGGGCGCCGGCTTGGCGGAAGCCGTC
Organism: Terriglobia bacterium; assembly: GCA_050018435.1. Taxonomy (GTDB): domain Bacteria; phylum Acidobacteriota; class Terriglobia; order UBA7540; family UBA7540; genus Bog-366. The sequence continues at coordinate 5,079 of JBEKAD010000210.1, read as the reverse complement.
AAGCGTTTCAGCTCGACGTTCAGGTTTTGCACGCCGGGCTGGTCAAACTTGACGATGATGTCGGAAGGTTCAAAGCCCGCGGCTTCAATGTGCAGGGTGTGCTCGCCGACGGGAAGTTGAAAAGGGCCGAGCTTGTCGGTTGTCCCCGCGTAAATACCATCGAGCGTGACGCGAGCTTTAGGTGGGTTGGTATCGAGGATCAGTGTTCCCACGCTATCCCATTCGTAACCGGCATTGGGGTTGCAGCCGGCTTGGCACGGATTTTCACTGGGATACGGACTGACCCACCAGTATTTGGGCGGAACGTCAAGAGGCGAACTGGACGAAGGGTAAAGGCCGGAACCACCAAAGCCAGGGTACCCACCCCAACCACCGTACGACCCCCCGCGCCCGTAAATAGGCGCAGCGTGATAGGAGCTGTACGTGTGGGTCACGGCGCCACCTCCCCTTCGCTGGGCGAAGACTGGAACGCATGCCAGCAGGAACATTAGGGTGAAACGAAGGATGGTGCGCGAGTTCTGGCTCATATGGCCTCCTTCATCGGAGCCCAATTGCCTCTCACCCACCTCGATTGTAACATTCTCGCGATTCGATTGCATCCTTATTGCCTTTTTGGTAGATGCCCTGGGGTGCGCAGCGGTTGCCCTATCGCCGCAAATCAACCGAAGGATCAAAAAGATCCCGTGAGGGCAGGGAAAGAGGGCGGGGGCAATTCTACGCCCAAGCGTGAGCCGCCGCCTCGCGGCAGCGGCGTAAATCCCGATTGGGCTTGACGCTGTTTTCGGTAGTGGGCTAACGTGACAGGGTTGCGCTTAAATCCGGGATCGTCGCCTTTCAGACAGTGGAAGATGTCTTGCGATAACCGTCCGGACGGGAATTCCTATGGACCTTTTTGAACTCACCAAAAGCCTGGTCAACATGGCCTCCGTCACCGGTCATGAGAAGGCCTGCGCGGAATTCGCAAAAGGATACCTCGTCCAACTGGGTTTTCAGGCAGAACTGATGCCTGTGTCGCGGGACCGTTCGAACGTGTTCGCCACTTGCGGGAAGCCGGACATCGTGCTGAGCACGCACCTGGATACCGTGCCGCCTTTTTTCCCGGCGCACGAAGATGCGGACCACATTTACGGCCGCGGCTCCTGTGACGCCAAGGGAATCCTGGCAGCGCAGGTGTCCGCTGCCGAACGGCTCAAGAAAGATGGCGTGGAGGATTTCGCCCTGCTTTTCCTGGTGGGGGAAGAAACGGTCAGCGATGGCGCGCGCGAAGCTAATCGGCACCCGCGCGGTTCGCGCTACATCATCAATGGCGAGCCGACGGAAAACAAACTGGTGATTGGGTGCAAAGGAAACTTGCGGATCGACATTCGCGCGCGCGGCAAGATGGCGCATTCCGCGTACCCGCACCTGGGCGTGAATGCCATTGACAAACTGTTGGACGTGCTCGCGGACCTTCGGAAGATTCCCCTGCCGGTCAGCCCCGTGCTGGGGCCCTGCACCATGAATGTCGGCGTTATCACCGGCGGCCGCGCGGCCAACGTGGTAGCCGACCAAGCCGTGGCGCAGATCGTGATTCGCAGCGTGGAGAATTCCGAACCCCTGCGGCGGAAGATCACGGAAATCATCGCCGGCCGCTGCGAGCTTGAAATCGTGCGCGACACGCCGTTGCTCCTGATGGAGAAGCTCGACGGCTACGAAACGGACGTCGTGGCGTTTACCACCGACTTGCCCTCGCTGACGAATTGGGGACGCCCCTTGCTGCTCGGGCCCGGGTCCATCAGCATGGCGCACACCGAGCGTGAGTGCGTGCGCAAGGCGGACCTGGTGGCCGCGGCCGATCTCTACTACCGCTTGGTGCGCGACCTGAAAAGCAGGGGTTAGGGATTGGGGGTTAGGGATTAGGGAATAGCGGTTAGAGGTTCGCCCTAGCCCCTAACCCCTAATCCCTAATCCCTGTTCTTAGGAAAGGAGAAGGTGGAATCAATCCGCCGTTATCGTTCATGAAGAAACTTGAAGTGGGCATTCTGGGAGCTACAGGAATGGTTGGGCAGCGCTTTGTGAGCCTGCTCGAGCATCATCCGTGGTTCGAAATTAAATGGCTCGCCGCCTCGGAGAGGTCGGCAGGCAAGACCTATCGCGAGGCCTGCAACTGGCGCCTGCGCGATCCCCTGCCGAAGAGCGCGTGGGATTTCCCCGTCCACGAGTGCAAGCCGGGAGGCGCTCCTCAACTGCTGTTCTCTTCGCTCGATTCCAAAGTTGCGGGAGAGGTGGAGAAGGAATTTGCTCAGGCCGGCCACATGGTAGTTTCGAACTCCTCAAACTTCCGCATGGAGCAAGACGTGCCGCTGCTGATTCCCGACGTCAATCCGGACCACCTGGAGCTGGTCCGCGAGCAGCGGAAGCAGCGCCACTGGAAGGGCATGATCGTGACCAACCCCAACTGCACAACGGTGGGTTTGGTGATGTCGCTCGCGCCGCTGGAGAAAACTTTTGGACTCGACAAGGTCCTGATGACCAGTATGCAGGCGGTCTCCGGCGCCGGCTATCCGGGAATCCCCACGCTCGACATCCTCGCCAACGTGGTCCCCTTCATCAGCGGGGAAGAAGAAAAGGTCGAACGGGAAACGCGCAAGCTCTTGGGCAAATGGGTGGATGGCCACGTGAAGATGGGCGAATTTATCGTGAGCGCTCACTGCAACCGCGTCATGGTGGAGGATGGCCATACGGAAACCATTTCCGTGGCCCTGAAAACCAAAGCCACAATTGCCGACATCGTGGAGGCCTGGCGCGCCTATCGCTCCCTGCCGCAGGAGCGTGGCTTGCCTTCCGCCCCCAAGCATCCCATTATTGTGCGCGAAGAGCGGGATCGGCCTCAGCCGAAATTCGACCTGAACACCGAACACGGCATGGCCACCGTGGTGGGCCGCCTGCGCGAATGCCCGGTCCTGCAATTCAAATACGTCGCGTTGAGCCACAATACCATCCGCGGCGCCGCCGGCGCAGCCCTGCTCAACGCGGAATTGATGAAGTCGGAAGGGTACCTGGATTAATTCACCGCAGAGGCGCGGAGGCGCTGAGAGTGCAAGCTGAACGAGTACCATGGAGATCAACCAACTAACCGAGCGGGTCATCGGAGCCTGCATAGAAATTCACAAAACCCTCGGCCCGGGCCTTCTCGAGTCCGCTTACGAAGAATGCTTGTGCCACGAGTTACGGTTGGCGGGTCTAGGATTTGAGCGCCAGAGGCCCCTCCCAGTCGCTTACAAGGGTGTTCAACTGGACTGTGGCTATCGCTTGGACGTTGTCGTTGAGAACAAGCTGGTGGTAGAACTCAAATCCGTTGACATGTTGGCACCAATTCACGAGGCACAACTCTTGACCTATTTGAAACTCTCGGGCTTAACGGTGGGCCTGCTGATTAATTTTAATGTCCCCGTGCTGCGGCGCGGAATCAAAAGGATCGTTAATCACTATGAAGAGGGCTCGGCTCGAGAAAGTGACGACAAAGAAGTTGAAGCTTAGGAGACTAAGCCAGTACAGCAGCGGAACACCTGAAGAGCTTTTCTCAGCGCCTCTGCGCCTCTGCGGTGAGCTATGATTAACCTTGCTCTTCTCGGTTACGGGAAAATGGGAAAGACGCTGGCGCAACTTGCGCCGCAGCGGGGCTTTGAAGTGCGACTGGTGATGGATATTGAGGTCCACGAGCAAAGCCGCGGCATCGCGCGCGAGAAGTTCAAGGGCATCGACGTTTGCGTGGACTTCACCACGCCCGACGCCGTGGTGGAGAACGTTCACCGCGTGGCAGCGTTGGGAGTGAATCTGGTGGTCGGCACCACCGGCTGGCAAAAGCGCCAGGCGGAGGTTCGCAAGGTAATTGAACAGGCGGGCGTCGGCATGGTCTACGCCGCGAACTTTTCCATCGGCATCAACCTATTTTACCGGCTGGCGCGGGCGGCGGCGGAAATCTTCGCGCCCTTTCCCATGTACGATCCTTTCCTCACCGAGTCTCACCACAAAATGAAGAAGGATGCGCCGTCGGGGACGGCACTCGAAATCTCGCGGCAGATTCAACCCTACTTGGTGGACCGCGATATTCCCGTGGCCAGTGTGCGCGCGGGTTACATCCCCGGAACCCACGAGCTGGGTTTTGACTCGGAGGCGGACACCGTGGTTCTGCGCCACACGGCGCGCGGCCGGCAGGGCTTTGCGGAAGGGGCGCTCTATGCCGCGCGTTGGGTAGTCGGCAAGAAGGGCTTTTACAGTTTCGCGGAAGTGTTGGAACTGGGGCTGAAAAATTATGAATTATGAATGTTAAATTATGAAAGGTGGACCGCTTGACCTGCATCGGGAAAGGCTAAATTGGGGGCTTTTTCATAATTCATAATTCAAAATTCATAATTGAAAACTCCCCAGCACCCAACTTGGAGGTTCCATGAGCCTGGAAATTCGCGGTTGCGGCACGGCCCTCGTCACCCCCTTTCGGAAAGACGGTTCCGTGGATGAAGCGGCGCTGCGGCGGTTAGTGCAGTTCCAGCTTCGCGAGGGGATCGATTTCCTCGTCCCCTGCGGAACCACCGGCGAAGCCCCCACGCTCGAGCACGGCGAATACCTGGGGGTGATTCGCGTCGTTATGGAAGAGGCGGGTGGAAAAGTTCCCATCGTCGCAGGAGTGGGCGGCAACAACACGAAGAAAGTTTGCGACTTGGCAGCCGAAGTTGAAGGCTTGGGCGTGCAAGGCATCCTTTCCGTTGCCCCCTATTACAACAAACCGACGCAAGAGGGTCTTTACCAGCACTTCAAGGCCATTGCGGAATCCAATGACCTGCCCGTGATCCTCTACAATGTGCCGGGGCGCACCTCGTCGAACCTCGAGCCCGCCACCGTGGGGCGCCTTTCGCAGGTCCCCAACATCGTGGGAATCAAGGAAGCTTCTGGAAGCATCGTGCAGCAGATGGAAGTGCTGAACGCGGTCCAACCCGGCTTCCGCGTGCTTTCCGGCGACGACGCCTTCACTTTCCCCCTGATCGCCGTCGGCGGCGTGGGCGTGATCTCGGTGGTTTCGAATGAAATCCCCGGGCCCAT
>JBEKAD010000209.1:0-8147 GCA_050018435.1 Terriglobia bacterium | reverse complement strand
TAAGCCTGGGCCACAGGAATAATCCGGTCACCTTTTCTGGCACCGATTCCTCGCGGGCACGGCGAGATGGGAAAGCCGCCTTCGCGCTGGCGGCACGGCGGGCTTCTGCTTTGTCCGTCCGCTGACGGCCCCCCCCCCGGTTTGCGGTTCCCCCAAGCGGGGCAGCCACGGTCACTGCTCTCGTGACCGTGTGCTTTTCCTTCGATGCCGAACCCACGGTCAATTCCCAAGACGAATTGGCCGTGGCTCGATTTGAAGCTGCCCCGAGGGTTGAAGCCGTCGCATCCGCGAGCCTGAAGTGTGGTAGGATATTCCTACGGAGGGTTAAGTATGCCGGCAAGCGTCAAAGCCACGGCGGCAGAGTTTGTGGGTAACACGAAGATCGGTGAGAAAGGACAACTGACGATCCCCAAGCAGTTCCGAGAGGATCTCGACCTTGCTGCCGGCGCGCCCTTTGCCGTGTTGCGAGTCGGGAACGGCCTGATTCTCCTCCCCGAGCAGCAGCGCTTCGATCAGTTGTGCGCGCGGATCACCTCCGTTCTCACCCATGGGGGCGTGAAACCACAAGAGTTGTTGGCAACCCTGCCGCAAGCACGGAAACGCGTGTTTGCCCGCCACTACAGCGCTCTGATCTCGAAAGGAAACGGGCGCCGGCAGCCAGCTAAGCGCGTCCACCCGTGACGCGCCCACGGCGGATTCGCCTCTTCCTGGACTCCAACGTCCTCAATAGATTGCCGGCCTGACTGGCTCCTGACCCACAACACCAAGCACTTCAGCGAATTGGTGGCGAAGCGAACCGGGCTTCGAATTTCCACGCCGAGCGGATTCTTCCGAACCTTCGCTGCCTTGCTTCAGTAAGCGGGGCCACGGTCGCTCCTTTTGTGCGTGGGCTTTCCCTTTAGAGACGAATCCACGGTCAATTCCCAAGCCGAATTGGCCGTGCCTACCTCTTTGTCATAACACCTCAAGCGCCGTTGGAACTGTAATCTCGGCGCTTGTAGCTTCCCTCCTGGCGCAACTCGATCACCAAGTAGGGGTAGGGCTTGCCCTACCCGGCGTTCCGCATGGTGAATGCGGAACCAGGGGGCGGGCCGTCGGTTGACGGATCCCCCTACACCTTGCGCAACTCGATCACGACGTTGGGGCGGCCTCGTGCCGCCCTCCGCCAGGGCTCCACAAGGGGTGCCCCTACCCTTCTTGGTTCCGCGGCAATGTACACGGAGGGGACGGTCCGTCGGTTGACGGATCCCCCTACTTCGAAAGGTCAGCCGGCGCAGCCCGCCAGACGTCCCCGTACGAACCCACACTTGACAAGTGACAATCGTCACTTTACGGTGTACCCTCATGATTAGGAGCTTCAAACACCGGGGCCTGAAGCGGCTCTACGAACGCGGCGACCGAAGCGGGATACGGCCCGACTTGGTGGACACCGTTCAGGAAATTCTGACTGTCCTCGATGCAGCGGTATCGCTACAGGCTCTGAATGTTCCCGGTTATCGCCTGCACCCGCTCAAAGGCGAATTGAAGGGCTTTTGGTCAGTGACGGTGCGAGCCAACTGGCGTGTCATTTTCAGATTCGAAGAGAATGACGCCTATGACGTTGAGCTGGTCGACTACCATTAAGGAGGAAAGGAAACACACCATGCCCATGAAGAATCCAGCACATCCCGGACGTATCGTACGGAACGCTTGCCTTGAACCGTTGGGCTTGTCCGTGACTGAGGGCGCCAAGGTTCTTGGCGTCACCCGGCAGGCCCTTAACAACGTGGTGAACGGCAAGGCCGCAATCAGCCCGGAGATGGCGATTCGCCTCGCCAAGGCGTTCGGGAGCACGGCGGAAACGTGGTTGCGTATGCAGCTTGCCTATGACTTGGCAGCCGCCCGAAAGGACGAAAGCAATATCAAGGTCCGGCGACAGCACCTCGAAGAACTTCACGCAACGTGAACGACGCCATTAGGTCCGCCAGCCCGGAACCATCGCGTCGCTGCCGCGACTTTTCAACATCGTGGGCTTTCCCTTCGATGACGAACCCAAAGTCAATTCCAAAGACGAATTGACGATGGCCGCCTCCGGGTCACAGAACCTCAGGCGCCGTTCGTTGCCGGCCTAAAGGTCGGCGCTACACTGGATCGTAGCTCCCCACCTTGCGCAACTCGATCACCAAGTCAAAGGCGTCGTTAAAGGTTCTTTCAGTACCAAGGCCCCCTTCGGGCATCGTCAACGGCCTACCCTCTGATGATGCGGCCTCTTTTTAGCGCCTTTCTCTAACTATCCAGCTTGAATTCTCTTCATCCCATCCTCCTTTTCTGGCACCGCTTTCTCGCGGGCACGGCGAGATGGGAAAGCCGCCTGCGCGCTGGCGGCACGGCGGGCTTCTGCTTTGCCCGTCCGTTGATGGCCACCCTCGGGGTTTGCGGTTCCCCCAAGAAACGATAGGGCAGTGACGAGTGACCAGTGGCGAGTGGCGAGCGGAAGGACAGGGCACAGGTGACAGGTTACAGGGAACAGTAGGCTGAAGAGCATCGACAAGGGACGAGTAGGCAGAAAGAAGGCAAATCACAGGTTCAAAATTCAAAAGGCAGCCCTCCCGATTAGATCGGGACAAGTTGGCACTGGCGAGCAGGCCCCACTCGCCCTTTTCGCGCCCCGCGAGAAACGAGGGCGGACTGGCGCAGCTTGCCTCAAGGCAGAATCATTTCCGCCGATAAGAAACATAAGGGGTTTATAGATGTTGGACCTTCAAAACGCGGAAATCTTCCGCGCCGCGCTGGAAAGCTTGCAGACGGGCGTGTGCATGGTGGATCGGGACAGAAAGATTAGTTTTTGGAATGACGGCGCGGAAAGAATAACCGGCTATTTGCGTCAAGATGTCCTCGGGCGCTTTTGTGGCGAGATCCTTTTGGTCAAGTTTCATGGGAACAAGGTGGCGCTCTGCGAGCACGCCTGCCCGTTGGTCGCCGCTATGCGAGGCGGGAAGGCCCGTGAGTCGCGCGTCTACCTCCACCACAAGTCCGGGTACGCCGTTCCCATCAGTTTGCGAGCCGCTCCTATCCGGGATGTTCACGGCCATGTGATTGGCGCGGTGGAAAGCTTTGTGGAAAGGCCCTGCGTGTCCACGCGGCGCCGCCCGGACTCTGACTTGGTAGTAGGCCGCGGGTTGGATGCGGTCACGCAGCTCCCTGACTATCCTTTTACGGGATCATACCTGGTGGATCGCCTCAAGTTCGCTTCCGAACACGTAATTCCCTTCGGTCTGCTCCGCATTCAGTTGGACCATTTGGATACCCTGATGGCAACTCATGGCCTGGACGCTGCCGAGACCATCTTGAATGTCGTCGCGCACACGCTGCGCAACGGCCTTGACCCCCTGGACTTTGTGGGTCGCTGGTCAGAAGACCAGTTCCTAGCCATCGTCGCGAATTGCGGTAACGGCGACTTGTTGGCCACGGCCGAGCGCCTGAAGCAGCTCGCCCAATCCTCCGAGATCGTTTGGTGGGGCGACCAAGTGTCGATCACCGTGTCGGTGGGCGGAACGGTCCTGAAGCCCGGCGAACCCGTTGAGTCACTTTTGGATCGTACCGGAAACGCGCTTAAACAGGCCGTTGCCAAGGCCGGCAATTTTGCCATCGTGCTTTGTGCACCGGAAACGCCGTAAGTAAGGAGAGATAACTCAGGTGTTTGCGATCATCGGAATCGTGGTGGTGTTCGGGGCCGTGGTCGGCGGCTATTTGATGGAGCACGGAAACATCAGAGTGCTCTTGCAGCCGGCCGAACTGCTTATCATCGCAGGAGCGGGCGTGGGAACACTCCTGATTTCCAACCCCCTCCACATCCTCAAGAGCATCGCCGCTGGCCTTCCGGGGATTTTCAAAGGGTCCAAATTCAACAAGGCCTGGTACCTCGATTCCCTGAAGATGATGTACGAACTCTTTGGCCGCGCGCGCCGGGATGGACTGGTGGCGCTGGAGAGCGACACGGATGACCCGGAGAAGAGCGCGATCTTCTCCAAGTACCCTGCCTTTCTTAGTGACCATCACCTCTTATGTTTTGTTTGTGACACCATGCGCTTGGTGGCCAGCAACGCCGCGGAGGCGTTTGAACTTGACCAGATGGTGGAGTTAGATATGGACGTCCATCACCACGACGCCACGCAGCCTGTGACGGCGCTCAGTACCATGGCGGACTCACTTCCCGGCCTCGGCATCGTGGCCGCAGTGCTGGGCGTGGTCATCACTATGGGCGCTTTGGGCGGCCCGCCGGAAGAGATCGGACATAAGGTTGCCGCGGCGTTGGTGGGTACGTTCCTGGGCATTCTGCTTTGTTACGGTTTGGTGGGACCTCTCTCCTCCAATATGGCCAAAGCCGCGGATGATGAGCATGCCTGCCTGTATGTGCTCCGTGTGGCCATGGCTTCGTTTATCAGAGGAACGGCACCGATCATGGCGGTGGAAATGGCGCGGCGGGCCATTCCCGGTCACGTACGCCCCTCATTTCAGGAGCTTGAGACCTATTGCCGCAACCGCGGTGATGCGGCTGCGCCGAAAGAGGCCGCGGCGTGAAAAAGGAGACAGCAGATTGGTGATTGGTGATTTGTGATGGGTGATTGAAAAATCGGGCCCCGGTTCCAATTGGCCAGCGGAGCCTTCGAAGACCCAGGAATGACCTGGCTTGGGGCGCCCGCGTCGAGGAACTGATACTGCGACTAAAATTCACAAATCACCAATCGCAAATCACAAATGGTGCAGATCATTATGGCGGCAGCTCGGCCCATCATTGTCATCAAGAAAAAAGTTGGCCACGGCGGGGGACACAGCGGAGGCGCCTGGAAGGTTGCCTACGCGGATTTTGTAACCGCCATGATGTCCCTTTTCATCGTCCTCTGGCTCATGAACAGTAGCAAGCGAATCCAGCAGGCGGTGGGGGGGTATTTCCGAGATCCCTCCGGGACGTCCAAACTAACGGGTGGCAATGGAAAGGGTCAGGGCGAGGGCCCCGGGGAGGGCCCGGGGGAAAGCGTGACTTTATCCAAAGACAACATGTCAAAGTTGAAAGATGACCTCCAGAGCGCCATTCAGCGGATTGAAGACCTCAATAAGCTGGGGAACCAGATCGAGATGACCGTCACGTCCGAAGGATTGCGCATTGAACTTTTGGAATCGGCTAAGAATACCTTTTTCGACAGTGGCAGTCCTGAGCTGAACGATAGTGGCAAGGAAACGCTCATTGCGCTGGCGAAGGAGTTAGGTGGCGTTCCAAACAAAATCTCGATCGAGGGACACACCGATTCCCGGCCCTTGCTCCGGCATGGGGGTGAATACGGAAACTGGGAGCTTTCCGTGGACCGCGCCAACAGCGCCCGGCGGCTGATGCAGGAGAGTGGTTTGCGCGCGGACCAGGTGACACAGGTGAGGGGTTACGCGGACCAGCATCTGCGCAAACCCGGCGCTCCCGAGGATCCCTCGAACCGGCGAATCTCCATCCTCGTACAATACGTCTCCGCACCCCCGGAGAAGTGAAGCCCTACCGCGTCGTGAATCTCCAAACCGTTGTCGAGTGGTAGGTCTGTTTGGGTTTTAAGATCGTGGACGGGAAATCCGGCTTATTGGGCGAATCGGGATAGTGCTGGGTCTCCAGGCAGAAGGCATCGCGCGCTTTGTAGCTGTGTCCGTGCTTGCCGGGCGTGCCGTCCAGGAAGTTGCCCGTGTAGAACTGCACTCCCGGCTCCGTGGTGTCTACCTCCAGAACTCGCCCGCTGGTGGGATCATAAACGCGGGCCGCCAGCACCAATCCCGGGCCCTGCCGGTTGATTACGAAATTGTGGTCGTAGCCGCCCCCAAGAACCATTTGCTCATGCTTGTCGTTGATCCGGGCTCCGATGGCGGCGGGCTTGGTGAAATCGAGGGGAGTTCCTTTTACGCTGGCGATTTTCCCGGTGGGGATCAGCATGGCGTCAACCGGGGTGAAGCGATCAGCGTTGAGCATCAGTTCTTCCCCGAGAATACTTCCGCTTCCCTCGCCGGCCAGGTTGAAGTAGGCGTGGTTGGTGAGGTTGATGGGAGTGGCCTTATCCGTGGTGGCCTGATAATCGATGCTGAATTCGTTCTTGTCGCTCAGCGTGTAGGTGACGGTCACGTGGAGGGTCCCGGGATAACCCTCTTCGCCATCGGCGCTGGTGTACTTCAGGATCAGCCCAACTTCGGCGCTTTTCTGCAAGGATTGCGCCTGCCACACCACCTTGTCGAACCCTTTCAGGCCTCCGTGCAAAGCGTTGGGGCCATTATTCTTCGCCAGCGTGTATTCCTTGCCCTCGAGTGTGAACTTGGCGTTGCCGATGCGATTTCCATAACGTCCCACGAGCGCCCCGAAATAGGGATTCTTGGCAAGGTAGCCGGCGAGCGTGTCGAATCCCAGCGTTATATCAGCCAAGTGCCCTCTCTTATCGGGGGTTTGTAATGAAACGATAATTCCGCCATACGTCATCACGCGGACTTCGATGCCTTGCGTGTTGGTCAGGGTATAAAGCTCGACGGCTTTCCCGTCGGGCGTGGTTCCAAAAGCCTCTTTCTTAACCATAAGCGCCCCCTGCGCAGAAGATGAGCCCCCAGAGCCCGTGCAAAAAGCCATCAGAGTTTGGCACAACAGGAATAATAGAACCATGCGGCGAATCATGTGGGTCCTCTGGTGGTTGGAATCGAAAAGGATTCGTTGGAGAAGATTCTCTGTCATGTCCTAACGGCGTTCAAAACAACCGGCCGCAAGGAATTCTCCTCGGAGTATAGCCGTGAGTCAAGCACTGTCTTAATCCACGACCCGTCCCCGGAGTTGGTCTGGAACCGCCAACTCCTCCGCCCCCTCCTTTTAGTGCAGAGGGATTCAGGAATACAGCGCCAAAAGCAAAAATTCTTCTTCCCTCGCCCCCTGGGGGAGTCCGATTTCTGGACCCCGATGGGCCCCATCGGACCCCAGGAATCGGGGAGGGGGGACCGCAAGGCGGAGGGGGCCCCACGTTTTGCGGGTGGGGGTGAGGGGGTCAGTATCAAACGCCGTATGGCTATCCCTTGAGTTTTCATACAAATAGATCAATGTCCTGCGAAATCAATACAACCTGCTTATTTTCAATAATATAGCGTCAACGGGAGAAGCCATCATTTTCGCCATTGTTTGTTTTCAATAACATCCCGGCTTCGCTCGTAGGAAAAAAAGAATTCTTTTTTCGTTCCCTGCGTGCGTGCTGGCGTCGGCTCTCGTTGCAGATATCGATTTCCGCTTGCACACTTATCTCGGCGATCTCCCTAAACAGGGGATGAAGCGCTGGTTTGGATGAGAGGAGGGCCTGTGCAGTCACACCCACCCGGCCGGGTGGAGCATCAAGCAGGGCCTTGACTAGGCTGATGTATTCCGGCGAATGCCACCCATCCCGCAGGCTATTCAGCCGCGACCAAGCCTTGCGCTGCGCGGTTCGCGGGCCCGTGGACTTCTTCGCGTTGCGGCGATTGGAAGCGATCAGAGCAGCAGTCAGGGTGGGAGACTTACGCAGCGACACGGCGCCACCTACCTTCGAACACGCTCCATTGTAGCCCACCACCATAATCTTGTCAATGGGAAAAAACACTTTAGAGCCTACTAAAAGTCACTCCGCCGAAGAGGCCGGGGGGCGCAGGCGTTAAACTAACCGAAGGGAGGCTTGAAAGCCCGCGTAGCGGGCGTCATCATTTAGCCCATGGCGCCAGCCGTGGGAAAATCGAGAGATGGAATGATTTTTTCAAGCCCCGGCAGGGGCGACATCATCGCGATGGACCGAGCGGAAACCTTATGTCGCCACTACCGTGGCTCACTCTTTACTCCGAGCTGTGTAGTCCCACGGCTGGTCGCCGTGGGCCACACGATGTCGCCCCTTCCGGGGCTTAAATCTGTGTGGTAGCTCACTTATTTTAACGCCTAAGGGGGGCAAAACTGCCCACGGTCTCGCGATCATCGCAGACCTAAGTAGCAAGGTCTGCGCCAGCCCCCGCGAGGTTCCCGCTTGCCGAACGTAACCGAATTGATTACAATCGTAACCAATATGAGTACAGCGTCGACCACTTCGAACCTGTCGGCTGCACTCTTCGGCCAGACGCGGCGAGCCATTTTGGCTCTGCTTTATGGG
>JBEKAD010000208.1:0-8158 GCA_050018435.1 Terriglobia bacterium | reverse complement strand
TTTGCGCCGTAAAAAAAACTTTTGGTGTGACGTGGGAACAGATTCTCCGCGCGATCCAGCCCTGGCTGGTGAGATCGAACGGACGCTGTCCTTCCTGCGGAACGAAATTCAAGCGAATTTGTGACGACACGACTTAACATAGCAATACTAAGAGGCTCACCGGTAGGACAGTAGGAAATCTTAGCTTTTCTGTTCGCCCGAGGCGAGCGGATTGGTGTTTTACCCGCAGCTTGCGACACGAACCCTGCGCTTACAGAAAGATGGTGCTGGAGGGGGGAGTTGAACCCCCATGCCGGGTGACCGGCGGCAGATTTTGAGTCTGCTGCGTCTGCCAATTCCGCCACTCCAGCGCAATCGGGAATATCAATTTAGCACGTGCCACAATTTCGCTCAACTCTGTAATTTCGATACATCCGGTTCCCAAACCTGTCGAACCGGTGTATACTCCTCTACAAAAGAGGGTTCCCGGCGGGGGATCCAAAAGTAATACGTAGCCCCTCATGGTACGCGGGTACTATTGCGTAGACACGTGGATCACCCCACAATGCACAGCAGGAGTTTGTGGGCCAGTGCTGCAAGTGGAAACCCGGCTGGGACGATACGATTGAAACCGGGATATATGCCCGCAAACGGGAAATGACCCTCTCGGCAAGGAGGTTGCCCTGATCGTGAAGCGACGCGCAACAGCAGGATTCTCGCTCATCGAACTCCTGGTGGTTATTGCCATTGCCGGCGTCCTGGCGGCGATTGCGGTCCCCATGACCATAAACGCCACGAAAAGCTACCGGCTGAGTGCCGCCGTGGCCTCGGCCACGGGGGCCCTCCAGTCGACTCGCTACGCGGCGATCTGGCATGGGTATCCGTACCAAATCACTTTTACTCCCTCGACGAATGCGTATCAGGTCTATAGCGAGGTTCCCCCGGCAACGACTTACTCTGCCGTCGGCACGGCGGTTCCCATTTCCAGACCGGGTGACGTGACCATTAGCCGGACCGTAACTTATCAGTTCAGCGCCAACGGGACGGTTACAGAAACCTCCAACCCCGTCAATATGGTTTTTTCGATTACCAATGCGATCGGTGGGTCAAATACCATTACTGTATCGAAGGTGGGAAATGTTTCAGTCACTACGCCTTAAGAACGCGAATGTGGAAGATGGCTTCACGTTGATGGAGGTCATGGTAGCGCTCGTGATTCTCACCGTCGGGCTGATGTCCGGCGCACTGCTGATGGCGAATGTCTATAAAAACACCGTGCGCTCCCGATACATGTCGACGGCGGCAACCCTGGCGTCCGAGAAACTTGAGAATCTGAGCCGCTTTGCCAACTCGGACCCTCGCGGCAGCCTGGCGGGCGGCAGTCTAACTTCGGATTTAGGCCCCGTGAGTGCAACGTGGAACAGCACAACGGTATCCGTCGACTACTACGACTCGGTGACTTTGGACAACACGAACGGCGCCATGAATCAAACTTACGAAATCCTGAATGGGACGACCGTTAAGTATGTAACCCAGCAATTTACAGCCGATGGTCTTTTGCACTGGAACACTGCGAACGGCCTACCCAGTGCACCCTCGACCACCGCGCCCTCCGGCATAACATTCAAGCGGCGGTGGGTGATTGAGCAGAATACGCCGGTCACGGGGGTTCAATTGGTCACGGTATCGGTCACACTCATGGATAGTACCGTCCAGCCTCCCGTAACCTTCCAAATGAGCATGGTGCGACCATGACCGGGAAACGCGTCCATTCTCGAGGCACTCTGCGCCCTGCCACCGCTCGCGGTTTTTCGCTCATCGAGCTGCTGGTGGCCATCGCGGTCTTTCTGATCGTCAGTTCCGCCGCTTTCACGCTTTTTAACCGTCAACAGGTTCTCCTGACCCAGCAACAAGGGCTTGCCGGACTGAACATCGGATTGCGCAATGCCCTGACGCAAATCCAGATAGATGCGGTTAATGCCGCGAATGGGCTGGTTCTGGGCGCCTACGTTCCGGCATGGCCAGTGGGCGCTACGATTTTCAACCAAAATCCCGCCAGTGCTTGCAATAACGCCACGACCTTCCAATACAGCTCCACTTGCTTTGATACGCTCAACATTATTCTGGCGGACCCCCTGACGCCTACCTGTAACCTTGCCGCAAACCTCAACACCAGTACCGCCAGTACAGTTAATGTCGTCCCCTCGACGGGCACCGCCAGCACGTATGCCGGAAACTTCAAGACGGGGGACACGCTTTTGGTAGTAAGTGGCAACGGCTCACCCTTTACGACGATAACTCTGACCGCCAATGGCACCGCCTCCGGCTCGAACATCGCGCTCCATTTTACGTCGACGAGTGCTGCGGGTATTAACCCGAAGGACTCTCCCCCTCCGCCCACCGGCACCGGACTCATGATTACCACCGATGGCCTTGCGAGCGATCTGGGCGTTAACTATTACCAAAATACCCCCACCACAGACTGGGTGATTCGCTTGGCGCCCATCACCTATTATGTGGACACGACAAATTCCAACGATCCCAAACTGATGCGCCAAGTGTATGGCGGGACCGCTGATGTCGTGATGGATCAGGTTGTGGGCTTTAAGGTGGGGGCGGCCTTGGTGAACGACAGTACGGACAACTACTATTACAACGCCTCCGCCGCCAACGCGACCAATGGCGGTTACAACAATCAGTTCACACAGATTCGGTCCATTCGCGTAAGCCTGATGGCGCGTACGACACCGAACGGCACTAGTTCTTACCGGAATCAATTTGATGGGGGGCCCTACCAGGTCCTGGGGGGGTCGATTGTTGTGAACCCAAGGAACCTGTCGATGAACGACCAATGAGGTGTGATATGAGAAGCCGACCTAGTCGCCCTTGCTCCTCCCCGGAAGCCCCCGCGCTGGCGGCGGCGCCCGCTCCAGCCCCGGGAAGATTCCATGACCAGGGGGTCGCGCTGGTCATTACTCTCCTGTTGCTGTTCCTGCTCTCGGTGATCGGTCTGGCGGCGGTGATGTCCAGCAGTTCCGATCTGATGATCAACGGCTACTACAAGAACTACCGCGGCTCTTTCTATGCTGCCGATTCGGGGTTGAACATCGCCCGGCAGGCAATGTACAACTATTTCCAGAACAACAGCCCCGCGAGTTGGCCCTCAACCCAGGCCACGGCCAACACGGCGGGGACCACGTTGGCTACCAGTGCCACCTCCAACATCACCAGCTTGTACGGCAACAGCTATTCGCTGAACAGCCAGGGACAAGCGGGAAATTCCGTGCCCGCGAGTTTTGTAATCACCAGCGCGAGCGTTACGTCCGGGACGCCCACGGGAACTCAAACGAGCGGGAGTTACACCAAGTGGGCGTACGTATACACCTATTCTTTAACCTCACAGGGCAGCTCCCAGGGTAGCGAAGCGACCATAATCAAAGAAAAAGGCACTATTACGGTGAATGTCACCCAGGGATCGGGCACCACGACTACTAACGTTAACTTTTCAGCCTTTGGCGCCTTCATCGACAGCTTCAGCGCCTGCCAAGGCCCCTTGGTTCAAGGCTATTTGACGGGGCCCATGTATGCGCATGGAGAATGGAACTTTGGGAGCGGCAGTCCGGGCTATACCTTTACCGATGTTGTCTCCCAGACGGATTCCACGTTCAGCTATTACAACGGCAATAACCCCTGCACTCAGAGCGCCTCGGTGCCCTATGGCAGCGTCAATCCGACTTTCCAGTCCGGCTACTCCCTCGGCGTAGCGCCCGTTACTCTACCCCCGAATGACTTCAGCCAAAAGTGGGCGGTTCTGGATGGCAAGGGTTGTGGCGAAGGCACCAACGTTTGCGGCAATACGTCTTCTGCGGCGCCACCCCAGCCGACGGCCCAGGACATGGTTAATCACAATATGCAGAACGTTTCCCAGCAGCCTTATGCCACGGGATCGCCTCTCACGGCGGCCACCTCCGGAGTCTTCCTCCCCTACACCTGTACCAGTGGCACTTGCTCCCTCACTCCCACGGCGGGTGGAGTCTATGTGGAGGGCAGCGGTTCCGGGGTGAGCACCAGCGTGACCATGTCCACGACTAACGGAGCCGGCGGTTCCTCGAACCCATCGGGGCAGGTCATCACGGTTGCGCAGACGACTGGCGGTACGACCAGCAGTTCGTCGTCGAGCACAACGACCTGCAACCAATGGGGGTGGAATTGTAATACTACGACCACCACAACCACGACGACGGTGACCCCCACCACTTACACGACAGTCACCATTGACCCGGTGGCTGGTACCACGACGGTGTCATCCTATACCTCAAACCAGACGAGCGTTAACGTGAGCACGGGTGGTGGTGGGGGTTGGGGCGGTGGGGGTGGGGGGGGCACAACAACGAACAGCACCACGAACACCGCAACCACGAATCTGACTCTGAGCGGGGTTCCCCAAAGCCTGGTGACCAGCCCGCAGAACGCGACGATGGTCTATGTGAACGGCGATGTGAACGTCAGCGGCCCCAGTTCAGGAGCGGCCATTCAAAACAACAGCATGGTCACCCTGACCGCCAACGGGGACATAACGCAGACGGGCAATCTCCTCTACGCGACGGAGCCGGTGACGACCAGCGCGAATCAGAGCGTGGCAGGAAGCAGTCCGGCTTGCTGTAGTGGCAGTCCTGCCGATACCCTGATTCCGCAGTATCAGAACATGAACCAGGTCCTCGGGCTCTTCACGGCCAATGGGAACTTCATTCTTAGCCCCACCACTTCCGGAGCGGACATCGAGACGGACGCCAGCGTCGCCATGATTTCGCAAGCGGGCTCAACCAATTCCAACATCGGGCACATTGAAACCGGAACCTCCGTGGGGACGTGGACCAACATTGGCGGGCGTATGGAAAACCGCGCTTACGGCGTCAGCATGGGCAGTTCGAATGTTTACTATGACCGCCGGTTCAGTGCGCGCTCCAACTTTGCGCCGCCGTGGTTCCCCGCGACCTCGGTGTCTCAGAGCGTAGTCTCCAGCACCATTACTGCCAGTTCGCAGCCGAGCACCCCCTCCCGCACGTTTTGGCAGTACCAAGCGGGGCAGTAGGATCGAAAGCGGCCCGTCGGCTGCTTTGCCATGATGGACGTTTATAGCGCCGGCTCTCGAATTCTCAGATACCGAATCGATGAGCCGGCGCTAAGTCTTTTTTGACCGCCTCGAAGGTTGCGTACCCGCACGCCTCGCACTGGCGGGGCAGCCTGCCGTGCCGCACCCCGCAACACCACCGGCCACAGCGTTCGTGAGTTCCTTTTGGTATACTTCCGGGGTTTAAGCCGACCAGCGCGTTGCCGGGGCTGCGGGCGGCCAAAGAACTATGAAGGGCAGAACCATTCTCGTCGTTGCGGCGTTCATAGTCGGGGCCTTTGCCCTGGGGACGCTCGTGGGATTGCGCCTCGGCCCCAGGCCGCGGGAGACAGCTCCGATTCCGCGCAGCAGTACTCCCGCCGCGCCCGCCGCGAGCAGCCCGCCTCCCTGCGTGGATATTCGCAATGCCGAATCGCAAGTGGGCAAAAGTGGCTGCGTTGCAGGGCTGGTCCTGCGAGTTTATTCCGCCCGTACAGGGAACACCTTCCTGGATTTCTGTCAGGACTATCGCACCTGCCCGTTTTCCAGCGTGATCTTCGCTTCCGACAAAGACAAGTTTGGCGACCTGGGATCTTTGCAGGGGAAGCGCGTGGAGATTCGAGGCGACGTGGTCACTTACCAAGGCCGCGCGGAAATCATCATTCGTGATTCTCAACAGGTTCGAAGTGCGCCCTAAAAGACAGTAGGCAGAAAGCAGTAGGCAGTGGGCAGTAGGCAGTGGGCAGTGGGCAGTAGGCAGGAGGCAGTGGGCAGTAGGCAGGAGGCAGTGCATTTCATGGGAAGTTGGGAACCGGTACGTCTTGTGCGTGCATGGGGGTTTGTGAGGGCTGCTCTTCTCCGTGATCTGCGAGTTGGCATGGCCGGTGTGTGTTTTCTGCTTAGTGCCTACTGCCTACTGCCTACTGCCTACTGCCCACTGCCTACTGCCCACTGCCTACGGCTCACTGCCAACTGCCAACTGCCTACTGCCGTTTCCCCGCCCGTCGGGCAGGTCTCAAAACAAGCGGCGGACCTCATCCTGCAAGGGTTCGATCTGTTGGGCCAGCACGACGCCGCGGGGGCGGAAAAGGCTTTCCGGCAGGCCATCGAAGTGCAACCGGAAGTGGAGCCTGCGCACCGCGGCTTGGGTTTGGCACTGCGCGAGGAAGGCCGTCTGGCCGAGGCCTTCCGCGAATTGCAAACCGCCACGCAACTCGATCCCTCTGACTCCGACGCCCATTACACCTTGGGCTCGGTGGCATGGGCGCTGAGCATGCCGGCCAATGCCCCTCCGGTTAAACCGGGAGGGCTGACTTCCTCGGACTATCAGAACCTCGCGGGGGCGGAATTTTCCAAAGCCCTTGCCCTTAGCCCCAAGGACCCCATGTTGCGAATCAGCCTGGCGGTTCTCTATCTTGATTCCGACCGGCCGCACGACGCCGTGCTCGAGGCTGAAGAAGCGGTGCGCACCGCGCCGGGCAACGCGGTTGCCCACGTCACTCTGGGACGCTCCTATTTCGCCAGCGGAGAAGAGGAAAAAGCGGCGTCGGAGTATGAGGCGGCGGCCAAGCTCGACCCCCAAGACGGCAACGCCTATCTCGCCCTGGGGCAAATGCGAATGTTCCAACGCCGCACGCCGCAGGCCGAAGAAGCGTTGCGCCACGCCATCCAGCTCTCCCCGCAACTGGGGCCTGCCTATGCGGCGCTGGCGCAGATTCTCATGGGGGAAGGTAAGAACGCGGAGGCGCGCGGGCTGCTGGAGAAAGCCGTAGCTCTGAATTCACAAGACTGGCAGAGCCAGTACGAGCTTGCGGTGCTGCTGAATCAAGCCGGAGAGACGGCGCGCGCCACGGAGCTGCTCGGGAAAGTCTTGCAAGTCAATCCGGACTTCCCGGGGGCGCGCGAGCAAATGGCCACAGGGCTTTTGCGCCGGGGCGACATCCCAGGGGCAACGACTTTGGCGGGAAAGATGATTGCGGAGGATCCCCAGGGGCCGGAGGGCCATCGCATCATGGCGCTGGCGCTCTGGAAGCAGCGCGATTACGATGGCGCGCTCGCCGAGTGCGCCATGGCCCTTAACGCCGATCCGAATTCCAGCTCGATGTTGGTGCTTCAGTCCATCGCGCTTTGGCAGGCGGGGAACAAGAAGGACGCGCAGAAGGCCTTCCGTGATGCGGCCAAGCTCGATCCCAAAGTGGGGACGGCAGATGTCTTCTGCCGCTTGCTGCTTTGCGACGCGCACGATATTACCATCGTCAGTGAATTCCTCCACAAGAACCGCTGGCTGTTGGCGCCCCCACCGTCGCCATAGTGATCGGGTCATCGGGCCATCGGGTCATCGGGTCATTGAGTGATCGGGCCATGGGGTGATTGTGTCATTGACCGCAATTCCTTCCGTTTTCAATCGCACGATCACCAAATAAATCAGTGACCCGATGACCCGATGGCCCGATGGCCCGATGGCCCAATGACCCGATGACCCGATAATCATCTCCATGGGTTTCTCGCAAAATCCCCGCGCCCATGATAGGATGCGCACCGATGTAATTAGACCTCTGGCTGTCCACCGCGTTCGCGGCGGCGAATCCACATGACCGCTCCTAGTTCGGAGGAATCCGCATGGCAATCTATATCGTGGAGAAGGTTGTCGAGGGCATCATGCTGGTGGATTTGCGCGGAAGCATCACGCTGGGTCCGGAAACGGAGGCGGTGCGCTTGAAATTGAAGGAATTGCTCAAGGCGGGCCAGCTTCGCATCATCCTTAACCTGGGAGAGGTTACCTATCTTGATAGCGTGGGACTCTCAACCTTAGTTGCCGGTTATACCTCCGCACGCAATGCCGGGGGAGATTTGAAACTACTCCACCTGCCCCGCGGAGTCCAGCAACTCTTGCAGATTACCCGTCTCAGCACGGTTTTCGAAATCTACGAAGATCTGGCCAGCGCGGTGGAATCGTTCAAATCAGAAGACCTGTAAGAGGGGCGAGGCGATATGACATATTGTCGCTACCTCCACCCTTGCTCATCAGGGTTCCGTCAAAGTCGCGGGTGTCACATACTTCTGGGGCCA
>JBEKAD010000207.1:0-8158 GCA_050018435.1 Terriglobia bacterium | reverse complement strand
CCAAGGCAAGGATCGTGTGGACGGCGGAAGGCACCTCCGGCCGGTTTTACGGTGTCGAGTACGTTCGCTGACAGGAACGATTGCTGACACGGGATAATCCATGACTTCATTTTGCCCGGATCGATTCAGGATCGCTTTGCGCCGTATAGCTTTCTTTGCCGTCGGCATGGCTTTGGCCTGCACATCCGCGACGCTGGTGGCGCAAGCGCAGAATCCGCTGCCGGAGACGCATAGCGACTACATTCACCACCTCGAGGACCCCCAGCGCGCCGAATGGCAGAAGCCCGAGGAAGTGGTGGCCAAGCTCGGCCTGAAACCCGGTGACAAGGTGGCGGATCTCGGCGCAGGCTCGGGATATTTCACCATGCTGTTCGCCAAGGCGGTCGGGCCCAAGGGAAAAGTCTACGCCGTCGATATCCTTCCGGAAATGCTCGACTACATCCGGCAGCGCGCCCAGGGTGACGACATAAAGAATATTCAAATTGTGCAGGCTCTGCCGCATGATCCTAAACTGCCGCCGGCTTCGGTGGATATGATTTTCATTTGCGACACGCTCCACCACATTTCCGAGCGCCCCACGTACTACCCTCTGCTCGCGAAAGCCTTGCGGCCGGGCGGACGGCTGGTGAATGTCGATTTCTACAAAAAGCCCCTGCCGGTGGGTCCCTCACCTGCCATGAAGATCGATAAACAAGAAATGATCGAGGAAGTGAAAGCCGTGGGCTTCCATGTGGTGCAAGATTTTGATTTCCTTCCGTACCAGTACTTCCTGATTTTCCAACGGTAAATTTTCTAGCGTTCGCCGTGGCACATTAACGATAGGCCGATATGAGTTTGCCCTTGGATTCGAAAGCGCGAATCTGGGGAAGAACTAATGACTTCAGCGCGTAGCCACGGTCACCGCAGTTCCGACCGTGAGTTTTTCCCTTGATGACGAATTTCCGGCCAATTGTCGCCGCGGTGACCATACTCGCCGCCGGCTGGGGCGGACCGCTGTTCTTTGGGGTCGGCGATTTCCGAAGCGACTGGTGGGGGCTGACGGCTCACCTGAGTCGGCTTGTAGAATTGCACGCTGCCGGAAGGGCGGGGCTTTTGAGTTTGTGCGAACATCCTGGAAGGCGATGGTTTTTGTAGACGCGCCCTTCAGGGCGGCAGGTTTTGTTTTCCGTAAGGCGCCCGGCTGAAGCCGGCCTCTACAAAGGCTGACTGCCTCCTCGGCCCTCCCCTTCGGGTAACGGCAGGCGCAACGCAGACCAGTTTTGAAGGTCTGCGGTTCGTCCCCTATTGACGACAAAAAGCCGCGAACCTACAAGACAAGTCGGCGTTACGCTTGCTCCCGATCTATGGCAGCGGGACGGGTTCCGCCTTGCCCTTCCGACTGCTCCGTGAGAACATCTCGGCCTGGCAAAAAATCGCGGCTAATTCTATTGAGGACTTTGCTCATGACACGCCCTACTGTTTTTCTTCTATTGGCCTTTTGGGTTTTCGCCCTGGCGCCCGCGAGTGCGGGGGAGCAGCCCGGCCCGCGAGTCTGGTTTGTGGATTCGCTCCTCAAAATCTTTCCCGGCGATGCCGTGGGAAGTCATCGTCTGGTCCGGCCGGAATTGCCGGCGGCGCGCGGGCAGCATGTGAGCGTGCAACTCGCCGTGCGCTCGGCGCGGCCTCTGGAGGGCGTAACGGCTGAGGTGGGCCCCTTCAAAGACTCGGCCGGCGCAACCTTGGCGGGCGCCACAGTGCGCCCAGAGGGTTACGTGGTGGTGGGCTCGCACACGCGCAACACGCCGGAAGACGAACGGGTGGGGCAAGCACCGGGCTGGTTTCCTGACCCCTTATTGGATTTTCCCGTAGACCTCCAGCCCCGGCGCACGCAGCCCTTGTGGATCAGCGTGGCAGTCCCCGCGGACGCCCCCCCGGGCGACTATCTTGGCACGGTGGTGGTGCGCGTGGGGGACCGGCAAGTGGCGCGCCGCGAAATCCGCGTGAAAGTGTTGCCGGCAATGGTCCCCCAACAGCGCACGTTGAAGGTCACCAACTGGTTCGGATTCGACGACGCTACCTCCCACCAATTTTACAAGGTTGCCCAGTTTTCACCCGGTTGGTGGACGCTCGTGGCGAACCTCGGCGACGTCATGGCCGAGCATCGGCAAAACGTGATCCTCACGCCGCTGATGAATCTGATCCAGCCGCGAGCGGAAGGCGGCCGCCTGGTTTACGACTTCGCCAATTTCGACCGTTGGGTCGAAACCTTCGAGCGCGCCGGCGCCATCGGATACATCGAAGGCGCCCACCTGCTGGGCCGCGCCGGAAGTTACAGCGCCGGCCTGATCGTGAGCACGTTTCAAATCGAAGACGGCAAGGTGGAAACACAAACCCTTCCTCCCGATGACCCGCGCGTGGAGCCCTTTCTGATTGGGTTCCTTTCCGCCCTCAACGCGCACCTGGAAGAGAAAGGCTGGAAATCGATCTATTACCAACACGTCCTGGACGAGGCCCATGGCGCCGAGCAGCCCTACTACGCGCGCTTCGCGGAACTGGTGCACCGCTACCTTCCCGGCGTTCCCACCCTCGACGCCGTCAACGCTTCGCACATGACGGAAGAGTTGCAGAAGAATTGCGACATCTGGGTTCCTATCCTTGGCGGGTTCGACGAGCAGATGGAAATGATTCGCCAACGCATCTCGAGCGGCCACGAAGTGTGGTTCTATACCTGTTTGTTTCCCAACGGGCGTTACATGAATCGGCTTATGGACTACCCCTTGCTCAAGGTGCGGCTGCTGCAATGGCTCGATTTCCGCTACGGCTTTGCCGGCTTCCTGCACTGGGGCTGGAGCTATTGGACGCCTGACCCCATTCTCGACACCCAGCCCGTCATCAATGCCAACGAAACGCTGCTGCCCTCCGGGGACTCGAACATCGTCTATCCCGACCGGGCGCGGAAGTCCGTGTATTCCTCCATTCGCCTGGAAACCATGCTGCAAGGCATTGAGGATTACGAGATGCTGGTCGCGCTTAAAGCCCAAGACCCCGCCGCGGCCACCCGCCTGGCCCAAGAAGCCGTTACGGGCCTCACCGACTACGTCCGCGACCCGGAAAGGTTCCGCGCCATCGAAAGGGAATTGCTCGAGGCGCTGGGGAAGTAGGGGAATCATGTGGCGGGGCGGGCTGGGCTGGGCGGCGGAGCCGCGTATGAAACTCAAAAGCCGAGTGGGGGTCTGCCCTCGCGTTCGGGAGCGTGAATCGAAGGAAGAACCGCCCCGATGCATCGCGGCGCTACGCCGTCAGTCCGCGCTCGCTCCAGGAATGGGAGCAAGGGCGCAGGCGGCCAGAGAGCGCGGTGCGCGCCTACTTGACGGTGGTGGATGGAAACCCGGAAGCGGTGGAAAAAGCCCTCATGAACAAGTCATGAGATGCGAAGGGCGTCAGACATGAGAAAAGCCCACAGTCAGGACTGCACTGACCGTGGCTACCAGCTCTTGACGCCGCCGTCCCTTCGTAGGCGCGCTACCTTGCTACGCCATGGACGTTGGGGTGCCGAGAGACCGATAAGCGACCCGCACCAGCATCCAGAGAAGATAGTAGACCACCACGATCACGACAACGCCCACGGCGCGCCAAATGACCGGCACCGTTAGTCCGACCCGAGAGGGCAGGTTAAGAACGAAACAGGCCAGCAGTCCACCAATCAGCCCCAGAATCGTTCCCCAAATCGGCAGGCGTTGCGGAACCCAGCTCGATGGCGCAATCATCGCCCAAAGTCCCCATGCCAGCGGTGCGAAACACCACGCGATCGTGACCGGATAAAATCGTTGCGCGGCCAGACCCTGCGCAAGGAGAATGACGACAGCAGCGACAGCGACCACCATGGAGCCGATGGCGCTCCCCGAAACAAATCGTCGAAACATATTGACCTCCTTGACCGGAATTCCCATGATTCACTTCACGCCTATCGGTAACATACTCCCGAATGCCACCGAACGCAATTGTGAGTCGGGTTTGCACTGCCGGGTGCTTCCACGGGCCGCGCAGACGCCCCTGGGAGGGATGTCTGCGGCCAAAGAAGGGGATGCGTTGGGGCGCGGAACTGCCTTCGATTCTACTTGCGCTGGCGCCGCTTGGTTCTGGCTACAAGACCGAGCAGGCCAGAGCCAAGCAGGACGCACGTCGAGGGCTCAGGGACTCCGGTCAGTGTTCTGTAGTCATGGCCACTGGCTGAGGTGATCGTAATGCCCGTGCCCACCGGGTCGATGTACATGCTTGCCGTGCTCAGCGCATCGATGGAGGTAGTGTAAGTCGGCTCGTCCCAGTTGGACCCAGCTCCCAAGGCGAGGCCTTCAGTAACCGTAAAGGGTGTTCCGACGGGGACTGCCACCAAGATCTGGCCGGAAGAGAAAGTTGGAGTGCAGAGATTTATCGTAGGGGTCTCCCAATACCCACCGTTCAGGTTGGCGGTCGGGACCGCACTATCCGCCCAGCACCCATGGAATGCGGGGAAGTGGGGGTCAGTCGGAATTGCATGTCAGGTACATTGTAAACTGTAAGTACACGGACGACGCCGTAGGGTCGGTCGAAAACACCTTAATCGTGTCGAAGGCAGCAAAGGACAGCGAAGATTCACCATCGGCAGCTCCATACAAGTTAGTCGCACTTGCATACCCTCGCAACTCCCCAGGCATGGCGGCGCCTGCTACAGTCGCTGTGGCATAGCCCCATCCAACACAGTTAAGGGCTGTATTGATGGATGCCGAGTTGGCCCATTCGGTATCGAACGATCCGTAGCACGAGCCTTCTCCAGACATATATCCCCAAATTCTGGCTCCGTACAGGTCGTCAGCCCGCGCCGCAGGTGCGAATACGAGCAGCACGGCCGCGAACATCGGAAGAAGAAACTTTTTCATGGTAGAGGCGACCTCCTTTTCGCGTTTAGCGTGCCCCCCTTGCGGGCGGGAGAGGGCGAACGGTGATTTGGCCCGAACAGATTCTCTCGGTCGGGCAACCGAACTCCGCTTTCGCCGACGCCGCGTTGCTCAATCCGTTCCTCAGCCTTCGCACACTGACAAAAAGACTCTCGCGAAGCACGGCGCAAAATACTCCCTAGGGGTGACGGCAATTCCTTTGCCAATTCTTCTATTGTGATCTCCTCCTTCCACTTCCTGGCGCTGGTTCACATCTGTTGGTGTTTCAATGCATTACAACCGCAACTAAGTAGTTAAGTCATGAACAGATATTTTGTCCAGGTGAAAAGGAGTCAACTGGAGTGCAAAAGTTCTCACTTTTTGTGCAAAACACTTGTCCACAATCGGTACCTAGCTCGTTGTCTTATGGTGCGGTTCTTGATGGAGGGCTGCGGCCGACCCTGCTATCCATCAATCGACGGCGTGACGTTGAGCCATGCCCCACGCGCTGCGAGCAGGTAGCAGGTAGCGCGGAGTTGTGCGCAAGGCGCACTACTCCGCGGCTCTAAACATGATAAACGTCTACGTGTTTATCCATATACAGGATGAAAAGCTGCGGAGTAATCCCGTTTGACGCGGGATAACTCCGCGCTTACCGCGCCTCAAAATCAAACATCGCTTTGACCGTGCGATGCTTCGCCTTTTGGCGCCCGACGACAAACGCCTCTTGATATTGATCGAGCCGGAAGCGGTGCGTAATCAGCCGTGCTGGGTCGAGCCGCTTTTGTGCCACCAAGCGCAAATAGATCTCCATGGCGTGCGAGGACGTGCCTTCGAAGTTCTCCACCCCAAACGCATTTGATCCCACCAGGGCGATCTCTTTGAAATAAAGCGGCGTCCACTCGAAGCGCGCCGGCTTGTCCACCCCGGTGACGATGATGTTCGCCCGTGGGCGCGCCACGCGCACGCCAATCTCAAACGACTCGGGCGAGCCAATGGTGTCATAGATCACGTCAACCCCCCGCAAGAGCCACGGTTTGCCATGGTGAGGCCGAAGCACGGGGACGTTGACCATCCCCGCGATGGTCTCAATGATTTCGACGGGGTCCCGGGCTCGGATCACGCGTTCCGCGCCCCATTCGCGGGCCAACTCTTCCTGGTGCGGGTAGCGCGCGATGGCGATGACCCGAGCGGTCGGAAACAGCGCGCGCAGGATGGCAATGGACAACAGTCCGAGTGTGCCGCAACCGTACACCAATGCCAGGTCCCCCTCCGACGGCGGAGACTTCAGGATGGCATGTAAGCTGACCGAGAACGGGTCGGCCAGCACCGCCTGGTCGAAACTAACCTCTTCGGGAATCGGGAACAATTGCGACTGGTGCGCCGCCATAAACGCTGCATAGCCACCCGACGCGGCGCGGCAGTTGCCGATATGAATGCCCGGCGGCAAGTAGCCATCCGTGAAGTGCTGGCACGAGAAATACTGCCCGCGCTGACATGCATCGCAGGGCGGAGTAATACCCCGCGGCCCGCACGACAGCCAGGGATTCAGCACGACGCGCTCGCCGACCCGCCGACTCGTCACGCGCGGCCCCACGCGCTCAATCGTACCGACCACTTCGTGTCCCAGGACGGCCGGGAAAGAAATGAGCGCTGTAAGGGGATTGTCGAAGTTCCCATGCAGGAAGACTTGCTTGAGGTCACTGCCGCAAATTCCGCACAAGCGCGTCCGCACCACCACCCAGTCGTCGGCCGGGAGTGGCGGCTCCGCGATTTCTTCCAGTGCCAAAGGGCCTGGCGCGCCTAAGTAAGCGCGCGGCGTGATGATGCCCAAGAGATAGGCAAACACAAAGCGAGGCAGACTGTAGCGAAATACGATGGCTTTCATGTTGCCCCCGCGATGATTTGTATCGCCGACATGCTGAGGAAGCAAGTGGAAAGTAGGAGGGCAGTGCCAATCGGAAAGTCTGCGCCCGCCGACCCTCCGGCAACCCTGACCATCCCTGACGAGTGGGTAGCCACGGTCAGCGCTCTCGTGACCGTGGGCTCTTTCCCTGGGTTTACGAGCGCGCGGTCATTTCCAAAGATGAATTGACTGCGGCTGCCTCTGGGGTTGGGGATATGAAACGGGGGGAGTAATTTAAGGACAGTGACGAGTGACCAGTGACGTGGGACAAGTAAGAAAATACCGAAGCGCTGCAACCATTTGGTCTTTGTGTATTGGAAAACCCCACCCGCCCCCTCCGCGGCCTGCAACGATCAAGCCGCGTTCCCCAAGCTCGCGGCGTAGGCCCGCAGCTTTCTTGGTGTCTTTGTGACTTCGTGGTAGAAAGAAAGGAAGATAAACCACCAAGACACCAAGGCACCAAGCGAACCCATTCCTAAGGAAAATGACGAAAGGCAGCAGGTCGGGCAGTTACGAAAAATGCCGACCCATTCGCCGTGCTCTGGGCAAGCTCTGAAGGAGGGCGCTACACTTGCCTGACCACCCCCTCCTGAACCAGCAGGGGAATAAGCTCGTCGCGGGGCCGAACGGTCGCCCACCCCTAAGATCGGCGGGCTTTCCGCCGCGGCGACCCCTACCCCTGTAGCCCGGCCCGGCATCGCGCATTTTTTTTTGAAACATAGGCTAGAGTTGTTATAATGGAGCAGTGTGCGCGCTTGGGCCACGATCGGAGCTCACTCGAACCCCCCTCACCCCCTCCCTACCCTTGGACTTTCCTTATCGCGCGCAGCGAAGCTTTCGGCCTTCCCTGGAAAACAAAATCGCCGGAATGTGGGCATTTAGTCAGTCGACGGAGCCGGTCGGGCTGGCGCCCATAACGATATGAAGGTGACCCCGGGGATGTTGATGAGAACAAAGGGTGACAAGAATTGGCCACAGACAGAAAGCCCATCGGTGGTAGGGTTAAGGCGGATAAAAAGACTGAAAGAGCGGGGACGAGATAGAGTATGAGGTCCGAGGTCCAGGGCCGAACCAGACTTGTGCGCCCAAAGGTAGTGACGGGTGACCAGTAACAGGAGAGCGGGAACGAGATATGGAGTCCCAGGTCCGAAGTCCGAGGCCAG
The DNA here is from genome assembly GCA_050018435.1 of Terriglobia bacterium. GTDB lineage: Bacteria > Acidobacteriota > Terriglobia > UBA7540 > UBA7540 > Bog-366. Next base: position 197 of record JBEKAD010000207.1, on the reverse strand, counting down.
GGTCGAACCAGACTTGTGCGCCCAAAGGTAGTGACGGGTGACCAGTGACGGGCTCGGCCCGAATGCGGAGATGCGGGCGATGCCGGAAGGCGGAGAAACGGGCAGTTCGCGGCGCACGAGCCTGCTTCAGCCAGGGCCAGGATGGCAGCACCGACGGCTACCCCCCACCCCGGCGTGACACACTTCCCCAAATCGGT
>JBEKAD010000206.1:0-8175 GCA_050018435.1 Terriglobia bacterium | reverse complement strand
GAAGTGGACGACTCCCACGCAAGATTGGGTTCTGCCGAATGGCAGCGTTTTGCCAAAAGGCTCGCCCTCGGCGCGGTTTTATGCCAGCATCTACGACTTGGGAGATGGCGAAATTGATTTTCCCGCATGTCACCGGATTCTCAAGGACGTAAAATTTCGCGGATGGATTTGCGTTGATCTTGATACGGCCCGCCAGGGCGCGCTCGCGAGCTACCAGCGATGCGGCGCTTACGTGGTTCGAACGCTTCAACCCATCTACTTCTGAAAGGGCCGAACATCCCGATGACAAACATCGGGACAGGTCCAGGCACTGCACGGGGGCAGGCGGCCTATGCCCTCAATGGGAGCGATCACTATGGCTTCACAAATGAATCGGCGCGACCTACTCGTGGGAACTCTCGCCCTCGCAGTCCCTCGGCCCGTTCCCCAGTACCGGATCATTGACCCTCACGTGCATGTTTATATCAATGATCTGCGCTATCCCTGGGCGAAAGAGACGACTGTGCCACCCAAGAAAGACGCCACGCCGGAGGTGCTGCTTGCCCTGATGAAAGCCAACAATGTCGCCCGGACCGTGCTGATTCAGGTCATTTATTACCGGTGGGACAATCGCTATGTTGCCGATGTCCTGAAAAAGTATCCGCGCTACTTTTTGGGTGTCTGCCGCGTGAACCCGGAGGACCCCGCTGCCCCCGACGAACTTTCCAAGCTCGTCGAGGAAGGGTTTCGCGGTGTGCGAATCAGCCCCGCCGCCGACGCCAGCGGGGACTGGATCAATGGCGATCTGATGCCGCCCCTGTGGAAGCGCACACAATCACTCAAGGTGCCCATGCAGGTTTATACCCCGATCACCCGCATTCCCGACGTCGGCCGGCTGATCGAGAAGTACCCGGACCTGGATGTGATCATTGATCACATGGCGGATTGCCCGGTTGACCAACCCCGGGAGCTCGACAAGCTTCTCGCCTTAGCTCGCTATCCCCGAGTGTTCGTGAAAATCTCCCCCACGTGGTCGATTTCCAAACAGCCTTATCCCTGGCTGGATGCGCAGGAGCACGTCAAGCGACTGTACGCGGCATACGGTCCAAAGCGCCTGATGTGGGGGACGGATTGGCCCGTCCATGAAACGAACACAGTCTATAGTAAGACCCTTTCCGTGGTTCGTGACGACATGAAGTTTTTGAACGAGGAGGATAAGAGCTGGATCCTCTCGAAGACCATCGAAAGAATTTGGCGATTTGCCTGAGTTGCTATGGCAGGCCCCGGCAGGGGCCAACCGTGAGTAGCCGCAGGTTTTAACCTGCGGACAGCAAAGCCCACCCGCCTCCCCAACCCGTCAGCCGACGGGTTGAACCTACGAAGGTTCGGCCCCTCTGGGGCCGGAACGATTTCTCGACTTCCCTTTCCGTAGGTTTCACCTACGGCTACTCACGTTGTCCCGCTTCGCGGGACTCGCCCCACGCTCCGCGTAACCAACTTGTTCAAATTCAAATGACACGTGTAATTCATCGAGTTTCTGGATAGCGCCTACGAGTTTTTTTCGCCGTCTGGATTGTGGCGCCCTCCGCGAGGGCATCGACAAGATGGCGCAAGGCCCGAGTCACGCTGCCCTCATCGAGCGCACGCACAAATAAGTCAAATAGAATCAAAGCGCTATCGGGCAAAAATGCTGGTGAAATCGGCGTCGTTCTCCTTGACACCTGTAAAACCCACGTGTTACATTTGCGGCTCTTTGCATGGTAGTCAACTCACCCCTTATGAGGCCTAGCCATTCCAAATGGGCGTGATTCTTGACCAGCTCGGGCACCTGTTCCTTCAAGCCATCCCCACTGTCGTCTTAGTGTTTCTCCTTTTTGTCGTTCTCGACCGGCTTTTCTTCCGCCCTCTGATAGCGGTCATGAAACAGCGCGAGGAGTTGACCGTGGGGGCGCTGGCGCGGGCTCGCGAACAGGCTGCGGCAGCAGAGACCAAGACGCGCCAATATGAAGCGGCCTTTCAAGCGGCCCGGCAAGAGGTCTACCGCCAGCGCGAGGCGGACCGGCGCACAAACTTGGAGCAGCGCGACACGGCCTTGCGGAAAGCACGCGAACAGGCCGACGTGCTGATTCGCGCGGCACGGGCCGCGCTGGCCGCAGAAGTGGATCGTGCCAAGGCGGAATTGGACGCCGCGTGCCAGCCCCTGGCGGAAGAGATTTCCCAAAGCCTGGTAGGGCCTGATTCGCTCCCCGGCGAGGGAGGAAGGGCGTGACTTTGATCCGCACGCTTCGCCAAGCCGCTTGGTTCGGTCTCCTGGGGATTTGCCTTGCGGGGCTTGCCTCCCCCCGGGTGGCGTGGTCGCAGGGGCCTGGGCCGGCGGCGAAGGAGAACAATTCAGAGCCGCCCCACGCACTGCTCTACAAAGTCATCAACTTTGTAATTCTCGTGGGCGGGCTCGGTTACGTTCTGCGCAAGCCGCTGGCGGAGTTTTGCAGCTCCCGCTCCGCTTCCCTTCAGAAGAGTTTGGACGAGGGCCGAAAGGCGCTGGAAGCCTCGCAAGCCCAACTCCAGGCCGTGGAAGAGAAGCTGCGGGGGCTGGAAGCGGAAATTGCCGCCTTCGAGGTTTCCGCCGCGCGCGAAATGGAAGCGGAGCGCCAGCGCTTGCAACAGAGCAGGGCGGAGGAAGCGGCCCGAATTCTGGAATCCGCGCGCGCCCAAACGGACATCGCCTTGCGCGGAGCCAAGCTGGAACTGAAAAACTACGCCGCGGAGAAAGCCGTCACCCTCGCGGAGGGATTGATTCGCACCCGCCTGGATGACTCCGGCCGCCGGCGGCTGGTCGCACAGTTTGCAGCGACCCTGGGAACAAAATCGTAGGGATCAGCTATCAGCTTTCAGCTAAAGCCTTAGCCCATGGCCGAAACTGGTAGCTGAAAGCTGAAGGTTGAAGGGTGAAGGCTGAAATCTGAAGGCTGGAATCTGAAAACTGGAAGCTGATAGCTGAAAGTTGGAAGCTAGAAGCTGAGAGCTGATAGCTGAGAGCTGAGAGCTTATAAATCATGCCGACCGTTGTTGCCCATCGTTACGCGCGCGCCCTTGCGGATGTTGTTGCGCCCACTGGGAATTACCGCCAGGTGCTGAGCGAATTGGAAGATTTCGGCGCGGCTTATCACCAGAGCCTGGAACTGCGCGAGGTCTGCGAAACCCCTGCCGTCGCCATGGCGCAGAAGTTAAGCGTGCTGGAAGCCATCGCCGGGAGAATGGGCAGTTCGCACGTTACGCTGAATTTCCTGCGCGTGCTGATGAGCCATTACCGGATGCCGCTGCTGGGGGAAATCCTCCTGGCCTTCCGCAACGTTTCTTACGCGCGCCTGGGGATCGTGCGGGTGAAGATCTCTTCCGCTTCCGATCTGTCCAACGAGGAGCGGGAACTTTTGCAGGCGCGATTCAACGAGCTGACCGAGAAGCAGTCGGAATTGGAATTCCATCTTGACGGCGACTTGATTGGCGGCCTCGTGGCGCAAATCGGGAGCATCGTTTATGACGGCTCGATTCGCGGCCACCTTGAGCGTATTCGGGAAAAGTTGGTTGAGACATAAATATTTGTGATTTGCGATTTGTGATTTGTGATTGCCCATTGGTGATTTGCGATTGGTGATTGGTGATTGAAAAGGCCGGTACGGGGACGATTTCCAGCCCGGAGGACTTGCGGCGACGGACCAAAGAGTTTGCGCTCCGGGTCATCAAGCTGTTTCGTGCTCTGCCGAAAACGGAAGAAGCCCGCGTCCTGGGTAGGCAGATACTTCGCTCAGGAACTGCGGTAGCAGCTAATTATCGCAGTGCATGCCGGGCCAGGTCGCGCGCCGACTTTATCTCAAAGATCGGCATAACAGTTGAAGAGGCTGACGAGACGGCGTTCTGGCTGGAGTTGCTCGTTGATGCAAATATCGTGAAGAAAGATAGAATGGAAAACTTGTTGGTTGAGGCCGATGAGTTAGTGCGAATCTTCCAGGCGTCAAGGACAACGGCAAAGTCGCGCTGAGAAATCAACAATCACAAATCGCAAATCACCAATGTCTTCAATCACAAATCACAAATCGCAAATCACCAATGGTCTGAGGTAACAGATGCCACAAATCAAAGCCGACGAAATCACCAAGATCATTCGCGAACAGATCGAGAACTTCGACCGCAGCGTGACGGTGGCGGAAGTGGGCTCGGTCATTTCCGTGGGAGACGGCGTCGCGCGCATTCACGGTCTTGACCGCGTCATGGCCGGCGAACTGCTCTCGCTGCCTCACGACGTGGCGGGGTTGGCGCTGAATCTGGAAGAAGACCAGGTGAGCGCGGTGCTGCTCGGTGATTACACCAAGGTCCAGGAAGGCGACATCGTCAAGCGCACCAATCGCATCATGTCCGTGCCGGTGGGCGAAGCCCTGGTGGGCCGCGTGGTGGATGCGCTCGGCCGCCCCACCGACGGCAAGGGACCCGTCCTCACCGATGAATACAGTCCCATTGAACGCCTCGCCCCGGGCGTGGTGGATCGCCAACCCGTGCGCGAGCCGCTCCAGACCGGCCTGAAGGCCATCGACTCGATGATCCCCATCGGGCGCGGCCAGCGCGAACTGATTATCGGCGACCGCCAGACGGGGAAAACCGCCGTGGCGGTGGACACCATCCTGAACCAGCGCAGCGGCGATGTGATTTGTATCTATGTCGCCATCGGGCAGAAGCGTTCGACCATCGCCCAGGTCATCAAGACCCTGGAAGAGTACGACGCCATGAAGTACAGCATTGTGATGGAGGCGAGTTCTTCCGACCCCGCCCCCATGCAGTACCTTTCTCCTTATTCCGGCTGCGCGATGGGCGAGTACTTCCGCGACCGCGGCCGCCACGCCTTGTGCATTTACGACGATCTTTCCAAGCACGCCGTGGCGTATCGCGAAATTTCGCTGCTGCTACGGCGTCCGCCCGGGCGCGAAGCTTATCCCGGCGACGTCTTCTATCTCCACTCGCGACTGTTGGAGCGCGCCTCCAAGCTCAACAAGGCGGGCGGCGGTGGATCGCTGACGGCCTTGCCCATCATCGAGACCCAGGCCAGCGATGTGTCGGCGTACATTCCCACCAATGTCATCTCCATCACCGACGGCCAGATCTATTTGGAGACCGACCTTTTCAACAGCGGCATCCGGCCGGCGGTGAACGCCGGCATCTCCGTGTCGCGCGTGGGGGGCAACGCCCAAATCAAAGCCATGAAGTCGATTGCCGGAATGCTGCGCCTGGAAATGGCCCAGTTCCGCGAGTTGGCGGCTTTCGCCCAATTCGGCAGCGACCTGGACAAAGCCACCCTGGCGCAACTGAACCGCGGGCGGCGGCTGGCGGAAATCCTGAAGCAGGATCAGTACAAACCTTTGCCAGTGGAAAAGCAGATTGCCATCATCTTTGCCGGCACGGGCGGCTACCTGGATGACTTGCCGATCGAACAATGCCTGCCCTTCGAACAGGCGCTCTACGATTTCATGGATACGTCGTATCCTGCGGTGGGAAAGCAGATCGCGGAGAAAAAAGAAATAACAGACTCCCTGCGAGCGGAAATGCGCAAGATGCTCGACGAATTCAAGGCGAAGTTTGTGGCGGAAAACAAGGCGAAAGGATGAACCACCAAGGCACCAAGACACAAAGAAAGTAAGGAAATTAGAACCCCGAAGACGGAAAGCTGCCCATTATGGGCCTATGTATCCTGGCTTGTGGTTTCTCTTGGTGTCTTAGTGCCTTGGTGGTGATCTTTCAACTATGGCAGCGTTACTCGACATTCGACGACGCATCCGCTCGGTAAAGAGCACGCAGCAAATTACCCGAGCGATGAAAATGGTGGCGGCAGCTCGTTTGCGGCGCGCCCAGGACCGCATTTTCAATGCCCGGCCCTATGCCAACCAGATGATGGCGTTGCTCTCAAGCGTCGCCGCGCGCACCACTGACCGCTGCCATCCATTGCTTCTGGAGCGGCCCATCCAACGGCAACTTCTGGTGCTGGTCACCTCTGACCGTGGTTTGTGCGGAGGGTTTAACGCCAACCTGATTCGCGCCGCACAGAGTTACGTGGATGAACACCGCGACCGGGACATTTCCATCATCACCGTAGGCCGCAAAGGCCGGGATTATTTCATCAAGCGGCCAGTGAAGATGATTGGCGAGCACATCAACATTTTTGGCCGTTTGGAATTCGGCCAGTCGCAGCCAATTTCCAAGAGGATCATCGAGCTTTACACGGAAGAGAAAGTGGACTCGGTGGATTTCATATACAACGAGTTCAAGTCGATCATGACCCAGCGGGTGATGGTGGAGCGCTATCTTCCCATCAAGCCTATTGTTCCGGCTACCGGGGAATCGCTGATGGATTACATCTATGAGCAGCCAGCGCAGGAAATTTTCAACGGCCTGCTGCCGCGCTACGTGGAGATTGAAGTTTACCGGGCGCTGCTGGAATCGCAGGCAGCGGAACTGGCGGCACGCATGACCGCCATGGATGCGGCCACAAATAACGCGCGGGAGATGATCGATTCCCTGACGTTGTACATGAACCGCGTCCGGCAGGCAGCCATCACGCGAGAAATCATCGAAGTGGTGAGCGGAGCCGCAGCAACGTAGAAAATAGGAGTCAGGAGCCAGAATGAAGCACGCAGTATTCTGACTTCTGACTACTGACTCCTGGCTACTTTGCAACTGAAAGGATTCACGATGTCCGAGCAGCACATTGGCAAAGTGGTGGAAGTCATCGGTCCGGTGGTGGTGGTGGCGTTTGAAGGCGGCCATCTCCCCGCGATTTACAATGCCGTGCGGATCACGTCCCAGGGCTTCGAGGTTCCCACCCCCATTGACGTCATCGCAGAGGTTGAACAGCACTTGGGCGAAGGCCGCGCCAAATGCGTGTCGATGCAGCCCACGGATGGAATGGTCCGCGGTATGATCGTGGAGGACCAGGGCGAGCCGATCACCGTGCCGGTGGGCAAGGCCACGCTGGGACGCGTGATGAACGTCATCGGCCAACCCGTGGACAAACTGGGTCCGGTAGCAACCCAGGAACGCTGGCCCATCCATCGCCATGCGCCAACTCTGGAAGAGCAGAACACCACCCTGGAGGCTTTTGAGACCGGGGTCAAGGTGATCGACCTGCTGGAGCCCTATCTGAAAGGTGGCAAGACCGGCCTGTTTGGCGGCGCGGGCGTAGGCAAAACGGTCATCGTGATGGAAATGATCCACAACGTCGCCATGAAGCACGGCGGCGTTTCCGTGTTCTCCGGCGTGGGCGAACGCACCCGCGAAGGCAACGATTTGTGGCTGGAAATGCAGGAAGGCGGGGTCATGGTTGCGGGCGACCCCGACAAATCCAAGGTCGCACTGATTTACGGCCAGATGACCGAGCCACCCGGGGCGCGTCTGCGCGTCGGACTGACCGGCCTCACCGTGGCGGAGTACTTCCGCGACGTGGGCGGCCAGGACGTGCTGCTGTTCATCGATAACATTTTCCGCTTTACCCAGGCAGGCGCGGAAGTTTCGGCGCTTCTCGGCCGCATGCCTTCCGCCGTGGGATACCAGCCCAACCTTTCGACGGAAATGGGCGAACTCCAGGAGCGCATCACTTCCACCAAGACCGGCTCCATCACCTCCGTGCAGGCGATTTACGTGCCGGCGGATGACTTGACTGATCCCGCACCCGCCACAGCTTTTTCGCACCTGGACGCCACCACCGTGCTCAGCCGCGCGCTGGTGGAAATTGGCATCTACCCAGCCGTCGATCCCCTGGCTTCCACTTCCCGGGTTTTGGATCCGCGCATTGTGGGACATGAGCATTACGATGTTGCTCGCGGCGTGAAGGCCATTCTGCAAAAGTACAAGGACCTTCAGGACATTATCGCTATCCTGGGCATGGACGAACTTTCGGAAGAAGACAAGGTTACGGTGGCGCGGGCCCGCAAGATCCAGCGCTTCCTTTCGCAACCCTTCTTTGTCACCAAGCAGTTCACGGGCATGGATGGCCGCTACGTGAAACTGGAAGACACTATCAAGGGCTTCAAGGAACTCGTGGCCGGCAAATACGACGCCATCCCCGAACAGGCGTTTTACATGGTAGGCACCATGGAAGAAGCCCTGGAGAAAGCCGAGAAGATGAAGCAGGAAGGCAAGTAATGGGGTGATCGG